>NZ_CALLZT010000069.1:0-39735 GCF_937858515.1 uncultured Gordonia sp.
ACCCACCAACACCACCAACCACAACAGCCGGCGAACTTCAGCGAGCCCTGCTCAATTTTGGAGTTCGTCACCCTCTCCGGGGCAACTCCCCCAGCCTACCAGAGTCGATTTCCGCTTCGCAAATCGCGGCTCTTCGGTTCTGGTGATCACGGTCGGCTGGACCCTGCCTACGACCGCCGAGTGCAAGACTCTCGTGTCACAGACAGCCAAGCCCGCCCGGTTTCGCTTGATTCCGGGGCGGTTGCTCTCGGCGATGCTTCAACTAAGTTACACAGGCGCTAACACGAGGTCAAATCGCCTGGTCAGAAGGCAACTCGCGCGCCGGCGAAGCTCCTCTTCCCGCGGCGCACCACCAGCCATCGACCATGCAGTAGGTCGCTGTCCGACGGAACCCACTGTGGGTCGGTGATCTTGACGTTGTTGATATATGCGCCGCCTTCTTCGACAGCACGCCGGGCGGCCTTGTTGCTGTCCGACAGGCCGGTTGCGACCAGCAGTTCGATGAGGGTCGGCCGCTCGCCGCCGAAGTCTGCCACCGTGGTCTCTCCCACCGCCGCGGCGAGCGTGCTCTCGTCGAGTGCACCCAGTTCGGCCCGGCCGAACAGCGCCTGGCTGGCGAGTTCGACGGCTGCGGTCTGCTCGGCGCCGTGGATGAGCGTGGTCATCTCCGCGGCAAGTCGCTTCTGCGCCAGACGCAGGTGCGGAGTCTCGGCAGTCGCGCGTTCGAGTTCATCGATCTCATCGCGGTCCAGAAACGTGAACCAGCGCAGGTAGCGGACGACATCGGCGTCGGCGGTATTGACGAAGTACTGGTACCAGACATACGGGCTGGTGAGTTCGGGATCGAGCCATAGGCTTCCTCCGCCGGTGGACTTGCCGAACTTCTTCCCGTCGGACGAGGTGACCAGCGGAACGGTCATGGCGTGCGCCGACTCACCGTCGACCCGGCGAATGAGGTCGACGCCTCCGACGATGTTGCCCCACTGATCCGAGCCGCCGATCTGGAGCACACACCCGTACCGGCGGCGCAGTTCGAGGAAGTCGTTGGACTGCAGCAACACATAGCTGAACTCGGTGTAGCTGATGCCGTCGCTCTCCAGTCGCCGGCGGATCGTCTCCCGGGCGAGCATCACATTGACAGAGAAGTGCTTTCCGACGTCGCGCAGGAAGTCGACGGCGCTCATCTGCGAGGTCCACTGCATGTTGTCCACCAGGACCGCGCTGTTCGCCGAGTCATCGATGGCGACGAACCTGCGAAGCTGGTCGGCGATGCGGGTGGCCCACTCGGCGACGGTGTCGGTGGAGTGCATCGAGCGCTCCCCCACATCACGCGGATCACCGATAAGCCCGGTGGCGCCGCCCGCCAGTACCACGGGCCGGTGACCGGCGAGCTGGAAGCGCCGCAAGGTGAGCAACGGGACCAGATGGCCTGCGTGCAGGCTCGACGCCGTCGGGTCGAACCCGGCGTACAGCGAGATCGGCGCACTCAAGGCGGACCGCAGTTCGTCGATGTCTGTCGACTGGGCGATCAGCCCGCGCCAGGTGAGCTCGTCGATGAGGTCATCGTGGCCGGGACCCGTGGGTTCGGCCTCGGAGCTGTCACCGGACTGCTGAATCTGGTCTGTCGTCACGGGTCAATCCTGCCATCTACCGCGAACGCCACCGACACCACCGGACCCGACGTCCGAGTACCCGACGACCGCACTGTCAGTGGGACGAACTCAAGTGCGCGTGTTCGGCGTCGTCCGTCACCGAACGCGCATCGCTGACCAGCATGTCCGGGATGCCGTCGGCGTCGATCGGGTACGCGACGCGCAACCGCGGGTTGTAGAGTTCGTCGCCCGCGTCGAGCAGCGGACCGTGATCCTGCGGACATACCAGACGCTCCCGGACGACCTGCGGGATCGACCCTGCCCGTGTGCTCACGCGATTCCTCTTTCATTGACGTCACCGGTGCGGTGTCCGGCAGGTCGCCGGCCGAATGCCACCCTATCGGCGATCAGCGCGACACACTCGGCTGGTCCCGGCGTTGCAATGTCCGGTGGGACCAGTCGATCTCCGCCGCGATGTTCTTTGTGTAGCGCCGGTAGCGGCCCTCGTCGTCCCGATACCAGACCTTGAGGCCCGGTTCGGGAATACCGTTCGCCGCGAGCGCGGCGGCTAGTGGCCGGTACGAACTCGACACGGGGATTTCATCGACCACGCAGATCAGATGCGGTCGCAGTGCCGCCGGTACCTCACCGAGAGCGAGACGCAAAGCGGTAACCGTCAACGAGTCCGCCGATGCGCCTGTGCGCAGGGTGAGGGCAGCGACCATGATCTGGCTACCGGCCTCGCCCACCGGGTACGCGGCCACCTGATCGACGCCGTCGACCTGGGAGAGGTGATACTCGACCGGCGGACTGAACAGCGGACCGTCGGCGCTGTGGATCACCCGATCCAGTGCCGACACCAACCACAGGTCGTTATCCACGTCACGCACGAACAGCTGCGGGACGACCTCCCAGCGGTCACCGGGCGCGAACACACCACGCAGGACGGTTCCGTTGGTGTCGAAGCGGTGTGTTGCTCGCGAGAGCAGCAGGCCGGGCATTCCGGCATCCGCTTTCCGCACGAATCCGGAGTCGTCGATGATCAGACGATCGTTGGCCACATCCCAGGCCGCCAGTTCGACGTGGTTCGTTCCGGGCAGCGACTGTCCCATCGCGCCCGGCTTGTCGCCGGCGACGTTGGCCAGGATCACCGAACCGTCCGCGGTGGCGAAGAACTCCAGGACCCGGGCCCTCGGGAAGGTGTCGGTGACGTCGTTCCAGAGTCCGCCAGGCATCCCCGAACCCATGAACAGCCGGATCGGGTTGTAGCGATTGATCTGCAGATCGTCCGCGCGGATCACTTCCCGCAGCATCGACCAGGTGTACGACACGACGGTGACGCCGTATCGATCGATCTCGGCGGCGAACGTCTCCGGTTCGATGGCATTCGAGAGGGCGATCCTGGACCGTCCGGCGACGGCCGCGCCGATAGTGGTCAGCAGACCCGACGCGTGATGCAGCGGCGGGAGGCAGTAGACGGTGTCGCGGTCGGTCAGCGCAGCTGCCGACGCGGCACCGAAAGCGGACATCGCGAACCTGTGGTTGGTGACGCGCCACGGGTTGAGCTTGCCGCCCGACCGGGTGAACAGGATGAAGGCCACGTCACCGGCGACACCGGGATCGGGCCGGTACCACTTCGGGATCTCGACGGCGGACGGCTCGATCTGTTCCATGTCGACCACGGATGTACCGTCGGCTCCGGCGATCCGGCGCGACTGGCCGCTGCCACCGCCGAGAACGAGTACGTGGTCGCAACCCGAACGCGCCGCTTCCAGATTGTCGGGGTCGGTGACGACGGCCGCACAATGCGTCACACGCAGCATCTCCCCCAGATCGGCGTCGGGCGACAGCATCACGGCGACCGCACCGAGCCGCGACAGCGCGGCGACGACAACCAGTGCGCTGGGACGCGTCTCCATCAGCACACCAATCGGGGTTCCGGGCCGGATACCGCAGTGGATCAGGCCCGCGACGACGTTGTTGATGCGAGTGTTCACCTGTCGGTGCGTGAGAACCCGATTCTCGAACAGGAACAGCTCTTTGTCACCGCCGCGCTTGGTGTTCTCCGACATCAGCTTGCCCAGCGAGATCTGGGTGTCGGCCTGAATCTGTCCCATGCGGCTGAGCATCATCGGCACGCTGCGCACTGACTCGCGCGCCACGGCCACAGTGGTGCGCTGCAGCGAACCGGCCGCATCGGCGATGTCCTTGGTCAGATTGGCTCCGGCCATCGCCACCGACCCGAAACCGTGCGTCAACCGCGAAGACAGACTGACGCCGGATCCCTGGCCGCCTTCGGGTACCTCGGCCATCTTCTCGATGACCTCGGGCCGGGGGCCGATGCCCTCGTGCCAGTTGATCCATTCGGCGGTTGTCGGCCACGAGTGCGCACCCGCGGCACTACCCACCACCAGTCCGAAATGCCCGACCGGCATGGTGGATTCGTAAACCTCGGCGCGGGAGGCGGCCCGGACGATACCGCGCACGGCCACCGGCTGTCCGATGTCGTCGGCGGTGCCCACGAACGCGAGGATCGGCATCGTGAGTTCGGTGAGAGACACCAGCACACCGTCGATCACGAAGCCGCCCGACATCATCCGGTTGTGGGCCACGAATTGGCGCAGCAACTCGGCGATCGCCGGACCGGACCAGGCCACCCAGCCGTCGACCTCAAGGAACCTGCGTGCTTCCTCTCGTGGCAGCAGTGCGTCGCGGTCGTGGAGTTTGCGCAGGAAGTCGATCCGGCCCTTGATCGTCTTCACCGGATCGAGCATCTGAAAACCGGTGCGCGACATCCAACCCGGGATCCACAGCCGGTTGACCACATTGTCGGCGAGGAACTCCGAGACCGGTGCGGCGATGGATGCGGGAACATGCATCGGCAGGCCACCGAGCACATCGACCGGGCTGCCGTAGCTGGTGATGCTCTTGATGTTCTTGGATTGCCGGTACGAGGCCGCCTGGTAGGCGAACATACCGCCCTGCGAGTAGCCCGAGAGGTGGATGTCGCGGCCCGCGGTCTCGACGACGATGTCGATCGCCCGGTTGACCGCCAGCACGTGGTCGGCCAGCGTGCGCTCGAGCCCGCCCTCCTCCGCGTCGGGTGATCCGAAGTCGATCACCCACGGGATGATGCCGTGCTGGTGCAGGATCGACACCGCTCCATTGGTCTCGGTGACGTCGTAGACGTTGGCGGCCACCATCAGCGGTGGGATAAGCAAGACATGCGGACCTGTTCCCGGGTCGTCGGGAAAGTACCGCCGGAGCCGGAACATCGGCTCGTTCTCGGCAACGATGAACGGTGTGGGATCGATCCCGGTGTCGAGTGAGCCGAAGCGCAGTACCTCCAGCCCGTTCTGTGCGGTGGCGAGCACGCGCTCGACCGCGGCGCCCACACCAGGAATTCCGAATCCCACCATCTTCACCCAACTCCTACCTGGTCAAGCGACCCACATGTCACGGCGTGCGCTCACTGTACCCACTTGAACGCGATGCGAGCACCGCTACCGTCTCGCACCGGCCGGCCACCGGTCACGAAGACCGGGTAACGCCTCCGAGATGACCGCGAGTTGCCGCCGGACCTGACTGGACGACGTTCCGCCCAGAGCATCGCGAGACTCGATCGACCCACGCACCGTCAGCACGTCCCGGACCTCGGGTGTGAGTGCCGGATCAATACCCGCGAGCACCTCGTCGTCGAGATCGTCGAGACCGACCCCTCGCGACTCCGCGGCACGCACGCACGCACCGGCCACCTCATGTGCCACCCGGAACGGAACTCCCTGCCGGACAAGCCATTCAGCGATGTCCGTCGCCAGCGTGAAGCCGGCCGGGGCGAGTTCGGCCATCCGGTCCGCATGGAACTCGAGCGTGGCCACCAGGCCGGTGATCGCGGGTAGCAGCAGATCCAGCTGCGCCACCGCGTCGAAGACCGGCTCCTTGTCCTCCTGCAGGTCACGGTTGTAGGCCAGCGGTTGTGCTTTGAGAGTCGCCAACAGACCCGTCAGATCGCCGATGAGGCGGCCTGTCTTGCCGCGGGCCAGCTCGGCGACATCGGGATTCTTCTTCTGCGGCATGATCGAACTTCCGGTGGACCATGCGTCCGCCAATGTGACGTACCCGAATTCCGGTGTGCTCCAGATGATGATCTCTTCGCTCAGGCGCGACAAGTCCACCGCGATCATCGTGAACACGAACAGCGCCTCGGCGGCGAAATCCCGCGACGATGTCGCGTCGATCGAGTTCTCGGCCGCCGCGGAGAATCCGAGATCGGCCGCGATCGCAGCCGGGTCCAGACCCAGCGACGAACCGGCCAGGGCCCCGGACCCGTACGGGGACACCGCGGTCCGGCGGTCCGCATCGGCGAGGCGGTCGACATCACGCAGCAGCGGCTGGGCGTGCGCGAGCAGATGGTGCGCCAGCAGCACCGGCTGTGCGGCCTGCAGGTGCGTCTTACCGGGCATCACCACATCGGGATGGGCCGCGGCCTGACCGGTGAGGGCCTCGACGACGTCGAGCACCCCTGACCCCACCCGTCGCATCGCATCGCGCAACCACATCCGGAACAGCGTGGCCACCTGGTCATTGCGGGACCGGCCGGCGCGCAGGCGACCTCCCAGTTCGGCACCGACGCGCTCGATGAGCCCGCGTTCGAGCGCACCGTGCACGTCCTCGTCGGATTCGGCGGGCGCGAAGGTGCCGTCGGCGACGTCGGCCGCGAGCCGGTCCAGGCCTGCCAGCATCGCGGTCAGGTCGTCGTCGACTAGCAGACCCGCCTTGTTCAGCACGCGGGCGTGCGCCTTGGATGCCTCGATGTCATAGGGAGCCAGCACCCAGTCGAAGTGTGTCGACTTGCTCAGCGCCGCCATGGCGGCGGCCGGTCCGTCGGCGAACCGGCCGCCCCACAGGGAACCCTCGTTGGTGCCCCCGCCCGCGTCGCCGGTCACAGACCCAGGTCCCGCTTGGCCGAGATCTTGGACGAAAGTCCGTGCAGCTCAACGAAACCACGAGCCGCGGACTGGTCGAAGCTGTCGCCCTCGTCATAGGTGGCGAGGTTGAAGTCGTACAGCGACTCGCTGCTGCGCCGGCCGGTGGCCGCGATATGGCCGCCGTGCAGGACCAGCCGGATGTCGCCACTGACGTGCGCCTGAGTGGCGTCGACAAAGGCCGCCAGCGAGCGGCGCAGCGGAGAGAACCACAGGCCGTCGTACACCAGCTCGGCCCACTTGCGGTCGGTACCGCGCTTGTAGCGGCCGAGTTCGCGTTCGATGGTGACGTGTTCGAGTTCCTCGTGGGCGCGGATCAGCACCATCGCGCCCGGCGCCTCGTACACCTCGCGGCTCTTGATGCCGACGAGCCGGTCCTCGACCACGTCGAGACGACCGACACCTTGCGCACCCGCGCGACGATTCAGTTCGACGATCGCCTCCAGCACCGACACCGGGCGGCCGTCGATGGCGACGGGCTTGCCCTTGTCGAAGCTGATGATGACCTCGTCGGGCGACTGCCAGTTGAGCGTCGGGTCGTCGGTGTAGTCGTAGACGTCCTTGGTGGGTGCGTTCCACAGGTCTTCGAGGAAGCCGGTTTCGACGGCGCGGCCCCACACGTTCTGGTCGATCGAGAACGGCGACTTCTTGGTGACGTTGATCGGGATGGCGTTCTCCTCGGCGAACGCGATCGCCTTCTCCCGGGTCCACGCGTAGTCACGCACCGGCGCGAGCACATCGAGATCGGGTGCGAGAGTGGCGAAGGCGACCTCGAACCGCACCTGGTCGTTGCCCTTGCCGGTGCAGCCGTGCGCGACGACGGTGCCGCCGTGATTGCGGGCCGCCTGCACGAGGTGCTTGGCGATCAGCGGCCGCGAGAGCGCCGATACCAGCGGGTACCGGTCCATGTACAAGGCGTTCGAGGTGATGGCCGGCAGGCAGTACTCGTCGGCGAACTCGTCGCGGGCGTCGACCACCACGGCCTCTACGGCACCGCAGTCGAGAGCACGCTGACGCACCACCTCCATGTCCTCGCCGCCCTGGCCGAGATCGAGGGCCACGGCCACGACCTCCTTGCCGGTTTCCTTCTGGATCCAGCTGATGGCGACGGAGGTGTCGAGGCCGCCGGAGTAGGCGAGAACAACGCGTTCGGTCATGGGATGTGCGCTCCTTTGTGTCGAGAGGAAAGTCTATTGAGTGCTGATGACTCGTGTGTTCGGGGGATGTGGTCACCTGGGAGTGGTCTGGTCGATGTCGGGCCGGTTACACCAGGCCCTCGATTCGCCGGGCCAGGCCGGCACCGTCGAGCGGCTCGCGGGCCACCACGAGGATCGTGTCGTCGCCGGCGATGGTGCCGACGATGTCGGACAGACTCGCCCGATCGATCGCGCTGGCCAGGTAGTGCGCGGCCCCAGGCGGAGTGCGCAGCACTGCGAGGTTGCCGCTGGCGTCGGTGGAGACGAGCAGTTCGGACAGCAGCCGCGCGAGCCGGTCGGTGCCGCCGGCCACCCCGCGGACCGGTGACCCGTCCTCGGGAACGACGTAGATGCCCGCACCTCCGTCCGCCGCCCGCAGCTTGACCGCCCCCAACTCGTCGAGGTCCCGGGACAGCGTCGCCTGTGTCGCCTCTACGCCCTCTGCGGCCAGCAGTTGCTGCAGCGCCGACTGGCTGCGGACCTGATGGGTGGACAACAGAGTGACGATCAGTGCGTGCCGGCCCGCCCGGGTCTGTGCGAGCCGGGACTCCGGCAGGCGACCGGTGGCATCGGCGGCGGGGGTGTCGGGCGCGACCACTACTGCCCCAGCAACCAGATCAGCAGGGCCTTCTGCGCGTGTAGTCGGTTCTCCGCCTCATCGAAGACGACGCTGGCCGGTCCGTCGATCACCTCGTCGGTGATCTCGTCACCCCGGTGCGCGGGAAGGCAATGCAGCACAATCGCTTCCGGATCGGCCAGGGCCAGCAGTTCGGTGTTGATCTGATACGGCCGGAACGGGGCGCGCCGGTCCTTGCCGTCGCTTTCCTGCCCCATCGACACCCAGGTGTCGGTGACGAGCACGTCCGCGCCGGTCGCGGCGGCCCGGGGATCGCGTTCGAGGGTGATGGATCCACCTGTGGCAGCGGCACGTTCGCGAGTCGCGTCGATGACGGCCGGGTCCGGGTCGAATCCTTCGGGAGCCGAGATCGTGACGTGCATCCCGGCGGTGACCCCGCCGAGTGCCAGCGAATGCGCCATGTTGTTGGCACCGTCGCCCAGGTAGGTCATCGTCAGGCCTGCGGTGCGTCCCTTGCGTTCGATGATGGTCTGCAGGTCGGCCAGGATCTGGCACGGATGCCACATGTCCGACAGGGCGTTGATCACCGGCACCGAGGCCTGCGACGCCATCGCTTCGAGCCGCTCATGTCCGGAGGTGCGCCACACGATCGCCTCGACGAACCGGGACAGCACGCGGGCGGTGTCCTCGATGGTCTCGTCGCGGCCGAGCTGGGTGGTGGTGCCGTCGACGACCACCGCGTGGCCGCCGAGCTGGGCGACGCCGAGCTCGAACGAGAACCGGGTGCGGGTGGAGTTCTTGTCGAAGATCACGCCCACGCCACGCGGCCCTTCGAGCGGCCGTGCACCGAACGGGTCGGCCTTGACGGAGGCCGCAAGGGCAAGTATCTGTGCCTGTTCCTCGGGGGTGACGTCGTCGTCACGCAAGAAGTGCCGGGTCACTGTGGTGCCTCCTGGTCGCGCGTTGCCGCGTCAAGGATCGCCGGCAGTGCGCCGACGAATTGTCTGCCCTGATCCTCGGTGAGAATGAGTGGTGGCGCGAGTCGCAGCACGTCGGGCGCGGGCGCGTTGATCAGATAGCCCGCGTCGCGTGCCGCCATCTCGACGGCCGATGAGATGGGCTGCGCCAGAGTCACCCCGAGCAGCAGCCCTGCGCCACGGACGCCGGTCACCATCGGATGACCGAGTTCCTCGATACCGGCGGCGATCGTCTTACCCACTGCCGCAACGTGATCGGTGAGTCCGTCGTCGTCGATCGTGTTGATGACGGCGAGCGCTGCGGCCGCTGCAACGGGGTTACCGCCGAAGGTGGTGCCGTGCTGACCCGGCCCGAACAGGTCGGCGGCCGGTCCGGTGGCCAGGACGGTGCCGATCGGCAGTCCTCCGCCGAGTCCCTTGGCGAGGGTGAGTATGTCGGGAACGATGCCGGCGTTCTGGTGCGCGAAGAATGCCCCGGTGCGGGCGACGCCGGTCTGTACTTCGTCGAGGATCAGCAGGGCGCCGCGTTCGGCGGTGATCCGTCTGGCGTGCGCGAGATAGTCCGCGGGCGGCACGATCACGCCGGCCTCACCCTGGATGGGCTCGAGGATGACCGCGGCGGTCCGATCGGTGACGGCGGTGTCCAGTGCGTCGGCGTCACCGTACGGAACGAACCGGACGCCGGGCGGCATCGGTTCGAACGGGGCGCGCTTAGCCGGCTGGCCGGTCATGGCCAGCGCTCCCATGGTTCGTCCGTGAAAGCCCATCTCGGCGGCGACGATCTCGGGACGTCCGGTGAGCCGGGCCAGTTTGAACGCGGCCTCATTGGCCTCGGTGCCGGAGTTGCAGAAGAACGCCTTGCCCGGATGCCCGAACTTGTCGAGCAACTGCTCGGCGAGTTCGACGACGCGCGGATTGATGTACAGGTTGGACACGTGGCCGAGGGTGCCGAGCTGTTCGGTGACGGCCTCGATGATCGCCGGGTGGGCGTGACCGAGCGCGTTGACGGCGATACCGCCCAGTAAGTCGAGGTACTCGCGCCCGTCGGCGTCGGTGACGACGGCTCCCTTGCCGCCCACCAGTGCCAGCGGCGGGGTTCCATAGTTGTTCATCAGCGATGCGGACCACCGCTGCGCCAGAGTTGTCATGATTCGGTCCGATCGGTGGTGCCAGGAACGACTCTGGTTCCGGCTGAGCTGGAAGTGAGGAGTTCGGCGAGGACGGCGTGCGGCACGCGGCCGTCGACGACGTGGGCGCGCTCGACGCCACCGCCGACAGCGCGCAGGCATGCCTCCATCTTCGGAATCATGCCCGAATCCAGCTTCGGCAGAAGACCTTCGAGTTCGCCGGTGGTGATCGAGGACACCAGCGACGTGCGATCGGGCCAATCGGTGTAGAGACCCTCGACGTCGGTGAGCATCACCAGTCGCGCCGCGCCGAGTGCCTCTGCGAGCGCACCGGCGGCGGTGTCGGCGTTGATGTTGTGCACAACGCCATCGGAGTCCGGCGCGATCGTGGAGACCACCGGGATGCGTCCTGCGGCAACCAGATCGAGCACCGCCGACGTGTTGACGGAAGTGATGTCGCCGACCAGCCCGATGTCGGTGGCCACACCGTCGACCTGGACGGTGCGCCGGGTGGCGGTGAACAGGTGTGCGTCCTCACCGGTGATTCCGACGGCGTACGGACCGTGGGCATTGATGAGTCCGACCAGTTCGCGGCCGACCTGACCGAACAGCACCATCCGCGCCACATCCATCACCTCGGGGGTGGTGACGCGGAATCCGCCGCGGAACTCTCCTTGGAGGCCAAGACGCTTGAGCATCGCCGAGATCTGCGGGCCGCCGCCGTGCACGACGACCGGGTGCATGCCGCAGGCCCGCAGGAACACCATGTCCGCGGCGAAGGCGGCCTTGAGCCGGTCGTCGACCATGGCGTTGCCGCCGTACTTGACGACGATGGTCGCCCCATGCAGTTCCTGTAGCTCGGGAAGCGATTCGGCGAGAACGGCCGCTTTGTCGACGGCTCTCAACTCCGTGTCCCTGAACTCTGTGTCCCTGAATGTGTTGTCGCTCATGACGAATACGCCGAGTTCTCTTCGACGTACGCATGCGAGAGGTCGGTGGTGCGCACCGATGCCGTCGCATCACCGAGACCGAGGTCGACGATCACGTCGACATCCTCACCCGACAGATCGACGTCGCGGGCGCCGTCGACACCGTATCCGTTGCGGCACACGGCCTGTCCGTTGAACGAGACCGAGATGATGTCGGGATCGACCGTGACGGGCGAGATACCCACGGCCGCAAGCACTCTGCCCCAGTTGGGATCGGCGCCGAACAGTGCCGTCTTGACCAGCGAATCGCGGGCCACCGCGCGCGCCACCGTCACCGCGTCGTCCTCGGTGACCGCACCGGTGACGGTGATGACGATGCGTTTGGTCACGCCTTCGCCGTCGGCCTGCATCTGCGCCGCAAGGTCGTCACAGACCGCGAACACCGCGGCGTCGAGGTCGGTCTGGTCGGCGGGAATGCCGCTCGCCCCCGAACTGAGCAGCAGCACAGTGTCGTTGGTGGAGGTCGACCCGTCGACATCGAGCCTGTCGAAGGTCTTGCCGGCGGCAGCGCGCAATGCGGCGTCGAGTTGTTCGGTGGTGGCGACGGCGTCGGTGGTCAGTACCACCAGCATCGTCGCGAGCGACGGAGCCATCATGCCGGCACCTTTGCCCATGCCGCCGACGTTCCAGCCCTGAGGATGGTGCAGCGCAACCTGTTTGGGCACGGTGTCGGTGGTCATGATGGCGTGCGCGGCGTCGGTTCCGCCGGACAGCCCGCCGGCCATTTCGTGCACGATCTCGGTGACCCCGGCCAGGACCTTGTCCATGGGCAGCCGGTCGCCGATGAGGCCCGTCGAGCACACGGCGACCTCGACCGCGCCGGTTTCGGTGCCCCAGTTACTAAGCGTTTCGGCGACCGCTTCGGCGGTCTTGTGGGCGTCCTGGAACCCGCCGGGACCGGTGCAGGCGTTGGCGCCACCGGAATTGAGGATGACCGCCCGGAGCCGCCCGGTGGTCATGACCTGCGTGCTCCACAGGACGGGGGCCGCTTTCACCTGGTTACGGGTGAATACTCCGGCCGCCGAGTATTCGGGACCCTCATTGAAAACCAGTGCGAGATCGGGTTTTCCGGACTTCTTGATACCCGCGGCCAAGCCCGCGGCCCGGAAACCGAGGGGTGCGGTCACGCCCTGGCCGCGAACGATCCGCGGTGCGTCCAGCGGTACGCCGCCTTCGATCCGGTCGACGTTCTCGTTATCGGTCATGGTGCCACTCCCACGGTCGAAAGCCCTTCGGTCTCATCCCAGCCGAGGGCGAGGTTCATTGATTGCACGGCGGCTCCGCCGGTGCCTTTTGCCAGATTGTCGATGGCGCCGACCACCACGAGTGTTCCCGCCCGCTCGTCGACGGTCACTTGCAGTGTCACCGCGTTGGATCCGATGACGTTCCCGGTCGCCGGAAGTTGCCCTTCGGGCAGGAGGTGGATGAAAGGTTCGTCGGCGTAGGCCTTTTCGTAGACCGCGCGAATCTCGTCGGCCGACGCGGTGGTCTTGGCCGTGCAGGTCGCCAGGATGCCCCGGGAGGTCGGTACGAGCACCGGTGTAAACGACACGGTGACAGGAAGATTCGCGGCATCGGAAAGTTCCTGCGAGATCTCCGGGGTGTGCCGATGCACTCCCCCGACACCGTAGGCCCGCGACGATCCGATGACCTCGGACGCCAGCAGATCCACCTTCGGAGCCCTTCCGGCACCGGAGGTTCCACTCACCGCGACGATCGTCACATGCGGCTCGATGAGTCCGGCGGCCATCGCGGGCCGCAGCGCAAGGATCGACACCGTCGGATAGCAGCCCGGAACAGCGATCCGCGATGCGCTACTCAGTGCCTCCCTGTTCCCGGGCAGTTCGGGCAGCCCGTACGGCCAGGTGCCGGCGTGGTCGCCGCCGTAGTACCGGGCCCAGTCGTCGGCGTTTCGCAGCCGGAAATCGGCGCCACAGTCGACGACGATCGTCGTTGGCGGCAAGGCGTTGGCGATGGTGGCCGACTGCCCGTGCGGCAGACCGAGGAACACGACGTCGTGTCCGGCCAGAGTGTCGGGCGCGGTCTCCTGCAATATCCGGTCGGCGAGCGGAAGTAGGTGCGGATGCTGCGTGCCGAGCGCGCTGCCGGCGTTTCCGCCGGCCGTCAGTGCGCCTATCTCCAGGTCACCCGATCGCAGACGTGGATGTCCGAGAAGCAGGCGCAGGATCTCCCCGCCCGCGTAGCCACTGGCACCGGCGACAGCCACTCTGATGGTCATGCAATCATTATGCACAACGATGCAAATCAATTCACCAACCCGCCGTGCGCTGCAAATCCCATTGCACACCTGAGCATGGCTTAGGACTTCCTAAGTTAGTGTCACCTTGGGTACGTTCTCCTGGTGACCTCTGAAAGCGTCCGGACCGCGACGGTCTCCCGTCGGCGAGTCCTGCAGGCAACCGCAGCCCTCGGCGCCCTCGGCGCGCTCGGCTCCACCCGCACCCCCGCCACCGCGGTGCCCGACGGAGCGGGCAAGACCGCCGCCGTCATCGGCACCGGATTCGGCGGCTCCGTCGCCGCACTCCGGCTCGGCCAGGCCGGATTCCGGACCACCGTGTTCGAGCGGGGCCGGCGCTGGGATATCCGCAAGGACGGCAATACCTTCCCCTCCATCACCAGGCTCGACGGCCGCGCATCGTGGTTCGGCGGCCAGGTCGGCCTCGGCGGACCTGCGGGAATCCCCGTCGCCAAGTACCCGGGTCTGCTCGACCAGATCAAAGGCAACGGCATCGACTCGGTGTACGGCGCCGGTGTCGGCGGTGGCTCGCTCGTCTTCGGCGCCTTCACCTCGACTCCCCGCAAGCAGGACTTCGAGCACGTCTTTCCCGGTGGCACCGGCTATGACGAACTCAAGCGCGTGTACTACCCGCGAGCCCTGAAGATGCTCAACGCGTCCAAGCTGCCCGCCGACATCCTCGCCCACCCCAACTATGTCGGCGCCCGGTCGTGGGCCAAGACGGTGCGCCGCTACGGTGCGCACCTGCGTACCTTCGAATACGCGGTCGACTGGGACATCGTGCGTGCCGAGCTCGCGGGTCGGGCCACGCCGTCATTCAGCATCGGTGAGATGGGGTTCGGCGCCAACAGCGGAGCCAAGAACTCCACCGACCACAATTATCTGCCGGCTGCCGAACGCACCGGCAACGTGACCATCAAGCCGATGCACGAGGTGTTCGAGATCCGGCCCCGCGGCAACCGGCCCGGGTTCGTCGTCAAAGCCCGCGAGATCGACTACCAGCACCGCACCGTGCGCATCGTCACTGCTGACGTCGACTATGTGTTCCTGGGTGCGGGCTCGTTCCACACCACCCGGCTGCTCGTCGAGGCCAGGGCAAAGGGTCATCTGCCCAAGTTGTCGGGCAAGATCGGCGACGGATTCGGCGCCAACGGCGACTTCCTCACCGCCCGCACGGGTCTGACCGACGACTACGGACCGGTCCAGGGCGGCCCCGGATACGGGCGATTCTACGACGACGACTTTCCCGGCGGCCCGGTCTCGATGGTGTACCACTCCACCCCGCTGCCGTACCCCACCGGAAAACTGCTGACCACCAACCTGATTCAGGTGTTCAGTCCCGAGCGCGGCACCATCGACTACAACCGGTCGACGGGGACGGCCGAACTGAACTATCCGTTCGCCGAACACACCAGCATCCTCGACCGGCGCGGCAACTCTTTCGCCAACCATTTCGCGCGGCGTGCGGGCGGCGTGCCGATCGTGTCGCGGCTCGCGGGCTTCGGCTCGGCAAGCACGTACCACGGACTCGGCGGGGTGGTGATCAACCAGGCCGCAGACCTCAATGGCGCGGTCCGCGGCTACGACAACCTGTACGTCGTCGACGGGGCATTCATGCCCGGCGAGGTCGGCCTGGTCAACCCGTCGCTGACCATCGCTGCGACCGCCGAACGCACGATGGACCGTTTCGTGGCGACCCACTGACGCCCGAGGTGAGCACAGTTTCCACCCACCTGCCGACCACCGTCGCCGACCTGATCGTCGAACAGCTGCGGCAGCTCGGTATCTCCACGCTGTTCGGGGTGCACGGCGCCAACGCGGAGAACATCTTCGACGCGGCGCTTCGGCACCCTGACATCACACCCGTCATCGCCAAACACGAATTCGCCGCCGGTGCGATGGCCGACGGGGCCGCACGCATCTCCGGCGGAATCGGCGCGGTACTGACCACCTCCGGTGGCGGTGCGCTCAACGTCGTGCCCGCGCTCGCCGAGGCCTACGACAGCCGCGTACCGGTGCTGGCGCTGATCGGCACCGCGCCGCGCCCGACCGTCGGCCGCGGCGGTTTCCAGGACATGCTGACCCCGCCCGACACCATCGACCTCACCGCGGTCCTCGCGGGGGTCACCGGAGCGTACGCGGTCGTCGACGACCCCGATTCTCTGGCCGCCGCATTCACCGTGGTGGTCACCGCCCTGCATCGCGGACTACCCGCGGCGCTGGTGATTCCGAAGGACGTCCAGGCCGCGCCGGCCCGCCCGGCCGCGCCGCCGCGACCGCTCCCGCCGGACTCCTCACCCGAGAGCAATTCTCTGGCCGCCCGGCTCACCGAACTGGTCGCCGACGGGGGCCACGTCTGTATCTGGGCAGGCGAGGAGGCATCCTGGCTCCGGCTTCGCGAACCGATCGACGCCCTCGCCACCTCGTTGGGGGCGACGGTCGTCGTCTCACCCGGTGGACGTGACGTCGGTGCTACCGGGCGGTGCGCGGGGGTGACCGGGGTGATGGGTCATCCGTCGGCGCATAAGGCACTCAGCGAAGCCGACCTGTGGCTGGTGCTGGGCTGCCGTATGTCGCTGACGGACCGCGCGGGCCTCGATGATCTCGCCTCGGCGACGCCGATCGTACATGTGGGGGCGTGGCCACCCCGTACATCCGCCGTCACCGAACACATTCCGTGTACCGACCTGAGCGCCTTCGTCGAGAGTCTGACCGGACACATCGGTGCCGCACCCGCGGCGCCGCCGGCCGCCGTGATCGACTATCTCCGGACGCCGGACACTGATCTCCCACTCGACATGCGCACGGTGATCGATACGATCGGCACCCACCTGCCAACGGGCTGCGCGGTCTTCGCCGACGCAGGCAACACCGGGGCGGCATCGATCCACTATCTCCCGTTCGGCGACTTCCGGTTCGGGGTGGCGCTCGGCATGGGCGGGATGGGACACGCGATTGGTGCCGGGCTCGGGTGCGCCCTCGACTCAGGTAAGCCGACCGTTGTCATCGCCGGGGACGGCTCGTTCTTCATGCACGGGATGGAGTTGCACACCGCCGTCGAATACGGCGCGCCGCTCACTCTGGTGGTGCTCAACAACAACGCGCACGCGATGTGCGTGACCCGCGAACACCTCTACTTTCCAGATGCGCCCAGCCTCAATCGATTCGCACCCACCGATATCGCCGCCGGGGTCGCGGCCATGTTCCCCGGACTCAGCGTGTTCCACGCCGCCGATGCCGCCGAATTGGCCACGGCCTGCGCCGACGCGCTGACCACCGCCGGGCCCGCCTGCCTCGTCGTCGACGTCGATCCCGATGAAGTCCCCCCTTTCGCACCATTCCTCTGAAAAGGCACACATATGACCGACGCGTCCGCGCCTCCCAACCCGGCACTCGCCGATATCTCCGAACCGCTCGACGGTGTGTTCCGGATAGAAACCCATCCGCGTTCGGCGAACACGGCACTGGTCGTCGACAAGATCCGTTCGGTGTACCCGCACCAGCAGATCTACGGAAAGTTCTGTCCCGTCCAGGGTTACGTCGATGCACCGCCTCGCGAATTGTACGAGTGGCTGGCCGATACCCGATCGCTGGAGGAATGGACGTACAGCACCAGAGGATTCAGCCGCGACACTGATTCCGGCCTGTGGGTGGGTTACGACATGCTCAACGCCGACACCAAGATCTACGTGCGCACCGAGGCCAATCCTGATGCCATGACCGTCGACTATCACTGTGCCTGGGATCAGGGTGAGCACCTGTGGATGATCTACCTTATGCGGGTGGTCGACGCCCAGATCGTGCTGAACAAGCCGGGTTCGGTGGTGTTGTGGAACAACTGCCGGCATCCCTTCTACGACGACAATCCGTTCCCCGACACCGCGCCGCCGGAGCGTGAGGAATGGGTGGGCGACCTGTGGGACATGTTCTGGGCGGGGCACCAGGTCGAACTCGACAACCTGACCGCCATCGCCGAGTTCCGGCACCACAACGGCCTTCCGCTGACCCCTGATTGGATGCGCACATGAGCACTACACCCACCGTCCGGCTGGCCGACCTGGCCACCTATCGACCCGAAAACAGGGTTCCCGCAGACTATTTCGCCCAGTTCGCGGAGACCGACGAACTGGCCGGGAACGTGATGTTCCGATCACCCTCGTTCCGTCACCACGCGGCCGACGGCGAGACCTCGGCCGACATGATCGTCACGGCGGCAAAGACTCTCACCGACCGCCATGGCGCCGACTATCTCGACGACGTCGACGTGGTGCTCACCCACAGTCAGCTTCCGGAGGTTCCGGTGCGTGGCTGCGTCGGCGAGGTGGCGCACCGGCTCGGGTTGCGGCCGGAAGTGGTGCTCGATGTCCACAACGGTGGATGCGCCGCATTCATCCTTCTCGTCGAACTGGCGGGCGATCTGCTGCGGGCACGCGGAGCCCGCAAAGCACTGATCGGGCTGGCACAGAACAGTGCCGGGCAGATCTTCGTGCAGGAACAGGTGCGTGGAAAGGCCCAGGCGTCCATTCCCGGTGACGGTGCGGCGGTCGCGGTGCTCACTCTCTCGGAAGTGGGAAGTCCCGTCCTGGACACGGTGTGCCGCTCGTACGGCCAGTATTCGGCCGACATGACCGCGGTCTCCTCGCCCGAACGCAAGTACTGGGAGGCCGGGCCTGGCCAGATCCACGTCGGGTTCACCGAGGCCAAGATCGCGAAAGTGCTGGCCCGCGGAAACCGGCTGGTGCCCGAGGTCGCGTACGAGGTCGCCGGCCACATCGGGGTGCAGACCCGTGATCTCGACGCGTTCATCACCAATCAACCAAACCGCATCTTCCTGCGGAACTGGCGTGAGGCCCTGGAACTTCCGGAGGAGCGCCACCCCGACACGTTCGACGAGTGCGGAAACCTGTTCGCCGTCGGCATCCCGATGACACTGGATGCCGCGGTGGCCGACGGCCGGATCACCGACGGAGATGTGGTGTTGATGGCGGCGTTCGCCCACGCGGGTGATTTCGCCGCCGCGGGCGCCATCCGCTGGGCCGGCCGGTCGTGAGCGGGCCACTACGCCATCCCGGCGACCCCCCGCTGGTGGCTCGTTGCGATCTCAACGAATCCGCCTATCCGCCGTTACCGGCGGTCGCGACCGCGCTCGCCGAGCAGGCTCGTCGTGCACACCGCTATCCCGAGTTCCTCCCGGACACTCTGCGCGCGGCGATCGCAACGCATCTGGGTGTCGACCCGGCCGCGGTGACTGTGGGCGCCGGCGGCACCGCCGTTGCGTTCACGATCCTGCAAGATTGCCTTACTCGCACCAGAACTCGGCGGCCGAGGATCTCCACCCCGGTACCGACGTTCGACGGCTTCGCGATCCTCGCCCGGATGCTCGGCGCGACGATCGATCCGTCTCCGCTGACGCCGTCAGGGATTCCCGACCTCGATGCTCTCCTCGCGGGTATCGGCCCCGATACAGCCGCCGTGATCCTGTGTTCTCCGCACAATCCGACCGGTGCGATCATCGGCAATGCCGAGCTACGCGCATTCTTGCGCGCAGTCCCCGCCGGTATTCGCGTGATCCTCGATCAGGCGTACGTCGAATACCAGGAGAATCCACCTGACATCGCGCAATTGCTGGGGGTGAATCCGGATCTTGTTGTGCTCCGCACATTCTCGAAGGCATATGGTCTTGCCGGCGTCCGAGCGGGTTACGCATTCGGCCTACCGGAGAGCATCGCCGGATCACGAGGCCGCGAGATTCCGTTCGCGGTGAGCGCGGCCGCAGAATGCGCGGTCCCGGTCGCGTTGGCCGCCCAGCGTGAGTTGACGTCCCGTATCGAGGCCATGCGCGCCGAACGCGACCGCCTGATCGGGGCATTGTCCGCTCTCGGCGGCACGGTTCTGCCGAGTCACGCGAACTTCGTGTACCTCCCCGGTGACGACGGCATCGCCATCGGCCGGCTGCTGCGCAGCATCGGAATCATCGGCAAGGAGTGCCCGACACACGGCTTCCGCCTCACCATCGCCGACACCCGAACCACCGACTACCTCGTCGACGCACTCCGCCTCACCGCCCAAACCGCCTGACGCACCGGTCGTTACTCATCCAAAGCAACATCCGAAGCAGAAACCGGCGCTGAACTGTGCCTTGTCCGGATTCGGTATCCCTGCTTTCATAGAACGACCAGCCTCAGTGTCTCCTCTGTGCCGGGGCTCTGGTCCACGAGCTGGCGGGAACAACTACGCACACTCGGAGGAAATCATGTTCTCGCATCACCATAGTTCTCTTCTCTTTCGGACCGCGAGCACAAGGACGGCGACCCGACCCATCGCACGATGGTGTGCCGCCGCCACCTGTGCCGCCGCCGTCGTCGGGCTTGTCGCCACAACCGCTCCGGCGCACGCGGCCACCCGGTCCATCACCGGGGATGCCTCGTTCGTCATCAACGACTACGAAAACTTCGGTTCGGACGAACGCTGCAACCGTGATGTCAACATCAACTTCACACTGACCTCCGGACAGACCCGCTCGAGGGTTGCCACGGCCCGATGCGGTGGAGAGATCCGCGTCGAGCTTCGCTACACGGTCCGCGAAGAGAACGGTACCGTCTACCTCACCAAAGGACGCGTCGACTTCTTCGAAGGTGACAGCGAGAACACCAACGACCTGGACGGTACGAAGCGACTCGCGGCCGACAATATGAAACCGGGCGAATCACTCACGTACCGACCATTTGTGTACAACCGTGACGAGAACGAGCCACGTGACTGGGCTCGCGTCGAATTCACCCTCAACAACGGCTGAACAAGGCGAGAACCTCACACCGCCCAAACCACTCGACGCACGAAAGTAATGCTGCCTGCTCCAGAACCGGGAGTAGGCAGCATTACTTTTGAAGCTGATTGAATCGACGAGCAGGCGTGACCCGCTACGAACCCAGCGACCCGAAGTACGTAGGTGACTCGTCCGCCGATGGCGTCGCCACGGTCCCCGGTGAAGATACCGTCGGTGAGGTCGCACCCGACGTAGGACGAACACTGCTCGAACCGATCCGGGTCGTACCCGTCTCCTTTCCGTCGACCTGCACGAAGATCCCACCGCCGGCGAACGAATCACATTCCCATTTCGCGGAGTAGTTGCCAGATGGCACGTCCACTAGCATCAGCGTCCACGTCGATTTCGGGGCGATCACCTGGCTGGGAGTACTGTAACCCGCCATGCCTTCCAGGCGGAAACCACACTTTCGATTGCTTTCGGTGAGGTTGTTGAGTTTCACCAGAACCGTGTTCGCCGAGGGTGAAGTCACAGTCCCACTGGCATAGGGGCCGGCCACTGCGGGGGTGGCAGTCAGTGAAAGCACAGCAGCAGTTCCCAACACGCCGACTGCGATGTTACGAATCCTTCTCATTATAGGTGCCCCTTCATTTTCGCGAGCTGAATCCCGCGCCCGATTTCAGTCCGATTACTATGATCGATAGTCTGCTACCTTGGATACCCACTAATTCGCACTACCTATGCCGAGCGCAAGGCGTTCCACCGCTACCGCGGCAGGCAGTGCAGTCTCCGAACATCCCCCAGACGTGGCCTGCTCCTTTGCAGGTTGAGCACCGATGCTCCCTGCAATCTTTGCACTTGTCGTCGTACATCGTCGTCCCTTCATGACAATTCTGGAAAGTAGCATCTGACAGTTCATCACCGAGTTGTAAGACGCCAGTTCTACCTCTCGCCAACGGTATCGGTTCGTTTATCCAGGAGTGAGCCGTATCTTTGCGTGCCGCACAAAACTGGGGGTTGATTCGCAAAGCTCATGAACGGCTCGTAGGTGGAGTGAGATTCAGTGGAAGACAGTGACGTCGCCGGAGTGATCGAGTTCGTAGCGCACGTTCTCGTCGCCGTCACGCAACAGGACCGACGCAGCAATTGAGCGGCCGGGCGTAGCTACGCGCACGAAGACCTTGCCGGACTCGGTGTTCGCCAGGACATCCGCGCACAAGGCCGCCAAAGCCGACGTCACCCGATCATCGAGCGCGACTGCAGCCGGATCGTCATCGAGATGCGAATCGTCGATGAAAGTGACGTCGACGCCACGCAGGCGGGCTTCGTAGGCGAGCCTGTCGAGTTTCAGTTCCGACATCAACGGTGCCCGTAGCCGGTCACGGAGATGGGCTTCGAGGAGCGCGCACTCTGTTCTTTCGGCGTCGGACAGCTCCTCACCCGAGGCGATTCGTTTCAGCAATGGCCTGGCGAGGGTGTTGAGAATGTCCAGTTGCTGGGTTCGTTCCTCGTCGGCGGCAATATCGGCGGAGGTTTGCGCGACTCGTTCCAGTGTTTGTTGCCGTAGCAGGAACACGGACGACGCGGTGGGACGCAGGACCAGCGCGAACAGCATCGACATCGTCAACGGTGCCGCATCGATGATCATCCGGGATACCCCGTCCATGAACGTCTGCCCCGTGGCCTGGCCCCAGAATCCGAACACCACCGCCATCGCCGCCACACCCGCGAACACCGCGGGGAAACGGCCGCGGACAGCGGTGAAACAGTAGACGGCGGTGGGACCGCCATGAATCCACATCAGCAGTACCGATGGCGCCAGGTCTGCGGGTGTCTGGAGCAGTGCGAGTGCGCTCACCAGCGGGCCGGTGAGCAGCGCCACCAGCGTCGGCAAACCTGGGAGCGGATCACCGTGCGCACGCACGATGACAACGACCGAGCAGGACAGTACGGCGGCGGCAAGCATCGGTATCCAGGAATCGGTCTCCCACGACAGGTAGCCCACGACGGTCCAGACGGCCGCAAGGAACGCACCGACCACGATCCAGACGCCCTGTTGCCGAAAGCCGAGCATGTCCGAAACATCCCGGCCTACCTCGGCGAAGACAACACCATCCGCCGCCATCGGTCACCTGCCCCATTCCAGAACGACGATCGTTCCGGCGCCCGGCGCCGACAACAACTGTGCCGACCCGCCGTTCAGGGCTTCCATCCGTCGCCTGATGCTGACCGCGATTCCCAGCCGCGATGACGGAACCTGGTCCGGGTCGAACCCGACGCCGTCGTCGGCCACCACTACCTGCACGCCCGATGAGTCAACTCGCACGTCGACACTCACGTGCGCCCCGGCGCCGGCATGCCGACGCGTGTTCCGCACCGCCTCGGCGGCGGCACCGGCCATCGCGGTGGCGACCTGTTGGGGAACGCTCCCCGAATCATCGACGTCGGCAGTCGTGATCTGCGCCGGTTCCACCAGCGCCACTGCTGCACGAATCCCATGCACCATCGTCTCCGGCGATATCGTCACTCCCTCGGTGCCACCCGTCGGCGCGTCCAGCGCGGCGAGTGCCGCCGAGGCCTCGCTCGCCAATTCCGGCGCCGCGCCACGGCGGGCCGCTACCAGCAGACTCGCCATCACCGTGTCGTGGGTCAGCGCGGCGAACCGGTTGCGTTCATCGGCGCGCGCCTGCGCGTCGGCGCCCTGAGCCGCGGCCCGATAGGCATCCCGGCGCGTGGAATCGAGGATCTGTGCGGTGCGGCGGGCCATGCTGGTGGCGGCGACGAACACCAGCGAGAAGGCGAACGCCCACGCGACGTCCGGGATCAGGGGGCTGTTCCGTTCGGGGGATCGCACCTGGTGGCTGATGGTCAGGGCACCGGCGACCACGAGAAGCAGATAGCCGATGGCGATCCGCGCGCGGCACGCCAAGGCCATCGCCGCGGCTGCCAGGCCGGGGAAGTTGGAGAACCAGATTCCGCCGATCGCGTCGAGTCGTTCACCGTTCCAGCCGAACCACCACAGGCCGAGCGCGATCGCGTAACCGGCTGCGGCAGCGAACGCGGCGACCCGTAACCGAGTCAGATCCGCACGCCACGCCATCGGTGCCATCGCCAAACCTGTACCAAAGATCAGGACCGCCGCCGTGGCTGTCCACCACGTGGACATCACAGACGACGCCTCGAAGATCGGGGCGATACTCTCCGCCGCGTATGCGGCGTAGCCGACAGCTATGAACACGGACATCCGGCGCAGAATCCGGCGCCCGGCGAGTTCGTCCGACCTGTCGGCAATACCGGACTGCCGTGCCGACGGACGCAGTCCCGTACTCCCGACGATCGTCACCGCGATTGACGCGGTATCGGCAGCAATCCGTCCTCGATTGCGCGCTTGTACAGATCCGTCTTGGTGGGGGCCGGGCGCCCGGCTTCCTTGTATCGGACACGAATGCGGTTGACATAATCGGTCACCGTCTCCCGGGCGATTCCCAGCTCGCGGGCCACGCGATCACCCGACTCCCCCGCCGCATACAGTTCCAGCACCCGTCGGAGCTGCGGCGACAGGCTGACGAACGTGCGGTCGGACTCGATCGCGGCCGCCCAGTCGATCCCGGGCGCGACGTCGCCGGCCAACGCTCCGCGTATCGCTTCGAGAAGTTCACTTTCGCGCGCGTTCTTGCGAACCACGCCGAGCACACCGGCCGATGCCGCCTGACGTACCAGATAGACCTCGTCGGCAGAGGTGTACACGAGGGTCGGTATTCCCGCCTCAGTCAGCGCATTGATGTTCGCCAACGGTGAGCTGCCATCGTCCAGCCGCAGATCGAGCAGAACGAGATCGACGTCGGTTCCCTTGGCACATTCGTCCAGGAGCTCACCGACGGTGCCGGTACCCACGACCATCTTCAGGTCGGCCTGTTCGTCCAGCGTCGCCCGAAGGCCACGAATGATCTGTTCGTGGTCGTCGATGACACCGATCCTCGCAACAGGGGCCACTGAATAAGTCATTCGCCCATTTTCAGGCATAGCGACAGCCGCGCCTTAGTACTACTCAGATGTTCAGCCCTTTATACGACGCTCCGAACGGCCAACCGCCACCGGCGAATTCGAGCCAAAGCGGCAATTCTGACAATTGCACCACGGGCGTGCAGCCGCGAACCGGACGACCGACGTTCAGCGCAAACGGGCTCCGACACGGCTGCCGGCCTCGTCGACGGCGGCGAGTTTGGCGGCGTTGGCCTCGTCCTCGGTGAGGGTGCGGTCACCGGCGCGGAAGCGCAGCGCGAACGCGAGGGACTTGTTGCCTGCGCCCACCTGGTCACCGGTGAAAACGTCGAACAGTTCGAGCGACTCCAGCAGGTCGCCGGCACCGTCGCGCAACGCGTCGGCGACGTCGGCTGACGGCACCGACGCATCGACGACGACGGCCACGTCCTGCAGGACGGCTGGGAACACCGACACCTTGGGTGAGGGCAGCACAGTGGTCAGCGGCAGGGCGTCGACGTCGATCTCGAAGGCGCACAGGCGCTTCGGCAGACCGGCCCGCTCCAGGATCGCCGGATGCAGCTCACCGGCATGGCCGACGGTCACACCGTCGATGATCACGGCGGCACAGCGGCCCGGATGCCAGGGGGCGAAGTCCGCAGCTGCCAGCTCGATCTGGACACTCGCTGCTCCGGCGACGGTACGGACGGCTTCGAAAGCGTCCAGGTAGTCGGCGGTGCGGCCCGGCCCCCACGGTCCGGCCGGATCACGCAGACCGGTCAGCACACCGGCCACGTACAGCGGCTGACGGGGAAGCGATGCGTCGAGGGCGGCGATCTCGGCGTCGTCGGGACGCTTGGTCACGTCGAGAGCGTCGACCGAAGTGACGTTGTCCCCGGCGATGACGACCTGCCCGATAGTGAAGAGTGCCAGATCACGTTGTCCGCGGGCGATGTTGCGGGTGGTCATTTCCAGCAGGCCCGGCAGCAACGTGGTGTTGAGTTCCGGACGGTCTCGCTCGAGCGGATTGAGCACCTTGACGGTGCGGCGACGCTCGGTGTCGGGGGCCAGGCCCCACTGGTCGAACACGCCGGCGGGCATGAACGGGTACGGCAGTACCTCGGTGAAACCGTCGACGGCCAGTACCCGGCCGATGCCGCGGCGACGGCGCTGGGCCGCGGTGAGCCCGGTGCCGGCGGGTGCCCTCGGCGGGACGGCCGGGATCAGCTCCAGACCCTCCAGGCGCAGCACCTCCTCGACGAGGTCGGCACGTTCGCGCAGGTCGGGACGCCACGACGCGGGGGTAACCGTCAGTGGATCGGTGCCAGAGACGGCACATCCGACCTCGGCGAGCCGTTTGGCGGTGGTGCCCGGCTCGTAGGTGATACCGGCGACCTTGTCCGGCTCGTCGGCGGCGATGGTGATGGGCACAGCCGGCTCGGTGTCGACGCGCACACCGGCCAGCGGGGAGGCGATCACACCCCCGGCGATCTCGACGATCAGCTCGGCAGCACGATCGGAGGCGGCGACGGTGATCTCCGGGTCCACGATCCGCTCGAAGCGCTTGGACGCCTCGGAGGTCAGCTTGTGCCGCTTACCGGTGCGGAACACCCGTACCTGATCGAATGTCGCCGACTCCAGCAGCACCGTGGTGGTGTCGGCGGACACCTCGGTGGAACCACCACCCATCACACCGGCGAGGGCGATCGGCCCGGACTCGTCGGCGATCACCACATCCTCGGGATCGAGAGCGCGTTCGGCGCCGTCGAGGGTGGTCAGCGTCTCCCCCGATGCCGCCGACCGGACGGTGATGGTGCCGGTGATCTTGTCGGCGTCGAACGCGTGCAGCGGCTGGCCGAGTTCGATCATCACGTAGTTGGTGATGTCGACGATCGCGGAGATCGGCCGGATCCCGGCAACGAGCAGACGTTTCTGCATCCACCACGGTGACACCGCCGCGGCGTCGACGCCGGTGATGACGCGGGCGGTGTAGCGGGTAGCCGCCGAATCGGGCTCGATCGCCACTGGCCACGCATCCCGGCTGCCGTCGTCGGCAAGCGTCGGGCGGCCGGCACCCGGATCGACGAACGGCACGCCGAAGCTGCCGGCAAGCTCGCGGCCGAGGCCACGCACCGAGAACGCGTAACCGCGGTCGGGGGTCACGTTGATGTCGATGGCGGTGTCGGCCAGACCCAGCACCTCGCGGGCGTCGGCGCCGGGTTCCGCGGTACCGGGAGCGAGCACGAGGATGCCCGACGCGTCTGCGCCGATCCCCATCTCGGCGACCGAGCAGATCATGCCGTCGGAGGTCTTGCCGTAGGTCTTGCGGGCGGCGATCGCGAACGGCCCGGGCAGCACCACACCGGGCAGCGCCGCCACGATCAGGTCGCCCTCGGCGAAGTTGCGGGCACCGCACACGATGCCGCGCGGCTGCTCCTCACCCACGTCGACCTGGCAGAAGCGGATCGGCTTCTTGAATTCGGTCAGTTCCTCGATGGCTTCGACGCGGCCGACGATCAGCGGGCCGGTGATCTCCGGGAACGGTTCGACGTCTTCGATCTCGAAGCCGACGCGCACGAAACCGGCGTCCACCTCGGCGGCGGTGGCCGACCAGGCCGGGTCGCCATGCCGGAGGACGTCGGTGAACCAAGACAGTGGAGCACGCACGTGAAGTCAGCTACTTTCGTCGAAAAGTGGTGGTCGTGTGATCAGACTGCGGGGCCGAACGGCTGGGTGAAGCGGACGTCACCCTCGACCATGTCGCGCATGTCGGGAAGATCGTTGCGGAACTGCAGCGTGCGTTCCAGACCCATACCGAAGGCGAACCCGGAGTAGACATCGGGGTCGATTCCGCTGGCGCGCAACACATTCGGGTTGACCATGCCGCAGCCACCCCATTCGACCCAGCCCGCGCCGCCCTTCTTGCCGGGGAACCACACGTCGACCTCGGCGGACGGCTCGGTGAACGGGAAGTAGCTCGGCCGCATCCGGGTGGTGGTGTCGGGACCGAACAGCGCCTTGGCGAACACCTCCAAGGTGCCGCGCAGATTTGCCAGGGTCAGCCCCTTGTCGATGGCCAGGCCTTCGATCTGATGGAACACCGGGGTGTGGGTGGCGTCGAGTTCATCGGTGCGGAAGGTGCGGCCCGGGCAGGCCACATAGATCGGCAGCTCGCGGGTGAGCATCGAGCGCACCTGCACGGGCGAGGTATGGGTGCGCAGCACCTGCCGCGAACCCTCGGGTGCGATGTAGAAGGTGTCCTGCATCGAACGCGCCGGATGGTCGGGCAGGAAGTTGAGGGCGTCGAAGTTGTGGTGTTCGGTCTCCACCTCGGGGCCTTCGGCGATCTCCCAGCCCATGCCGATGAACACGTCCGCCACCTGCTCGGCGATCACCGTGATCGGGTGACGCGCACCGACCCGGCGACGGGCACTCGGCAAAGTGACGTCGACGGACTCCGCAACCAGCACCGCTGCGTCGCGTTCGGCGTGCAGTACCGCGGTGCGGGCGTCGAGGGCCGCATTGACCTTGCCGCGCGCCTCGTTGACGAGCTTGCCGGCTGCGGACCGCTGTTCCTTGGGGATGCTGCCCAGCGCGCGGCGGGCCAGCGCGATCGGCGACTTGTCACCCAGATGCGCCGTCTTGGCCTCTGCAAGGCTGTCGAGATCGGCAACAGCGGCAAACGCCTCGATCGCAGCCGACGCGGCGGCATCGAGCTCAGCCGGTTCCGGGAACGTCAAGGTTCCGCCCGCAGTGGGGGCGTCAGAGTTGGCCACGGTCGGCGATCTCCTCGTTGTTGTCGCTGGATGTGCCCGATTGGACCCCATAAAGACTAGTCGACCGGCGAGAACGGCCGGGCCGCAGGCCGACGAAGCGGTCCGTGCCCGGGTGGTCACCACGGGACTGTTCTCTTTTCCCATGTATCCCATGGGCTCTTTGTACTGGCCGGTTACGACATTCAGCCCTTACGTCAGTTCGCCTATCTGCCTTGACACGGACGCTTTAGTGGAGGCAGATAGCGGCTGCTGCGGCGACATCGAGGCTTTGGGCGCGGCCGCGAATCGGGATGGACACACGATGGTCGGCGGCGGCGAGGACATCTTTTTGTCCGGCGCGATCGGCTAGGCCGGCAACAGACCCACCTCGTAAGCCCACCCGATCACGCTGTCGACCCGCGGCAAGCGCATGTCGGTCGCGAGCAAGGCTTCATAGAGTTGCTCGGCTTCTTCGGTGTCGCGCGAGCGCTTGTATGCCTCGATGACGATGTGCATCGTAGTCACGAATCGCAGGTTCCGCGCGCGTGCCTGCGCTCGTGCGTCCCCGTCGTCGATCACCGCGATCATCCCGCGTGTTGTTGCGCATGCAAGCACTGCGCACTCGCCGAGATTCTTCGTGGGAACGTCACCTGACGGCATGTCGACCTTGATCAGCATCTGCAGATTCTGCTCGTCCTCGGTGAGGATGCCTCGCTCTACCCACGGGAGACTGTCGATGTCTGGGAGGTCGTAGCCACGCTCGCGGCCGCGGCTGATCTCCACGTCGACGCTGTCGGGGATCAGGATCAACCCCCGCGGGGCGAGTTGCTGCAGGACATCTTCCCGTTTCGCTCGGCAGAAGTGGGTAAAGGTGGACGTGTCCATCACCCAACGGGATTCGCCGCCGGCGGTCACAGGCTCACGTAGTCGGCGGCCGATTCGATCCGCTGTTCGGGAAGCTCGTCCTCGGCGAGGCTGCCGCGAAGCAGTTCCGTCGCCCGCGCCGCAGACATCCGCCGATCCACGTACGCCTCGATGATCGCGGCGGTGATACCCGGTGACAATGATGGCGCTTTCAACTCGTCTGCGTTCAGCGTGATGCCGAGTTTGGCGAACTCGCCCGGTACCGGCAGCCGCGTTTCCAGAGCGCGGTAGTCGGTGTCGGTGATCAGGTTCAGGTTCCGCAGGTGCAGGATCGCGGCCGTCCACGACATCCGAAACGCTCCGGCGACGAACACCGCTTTGTCGCGAACCGACCGCGACGGATCGCAACCCCACGCCATTGTGACGCCGGAGCGGGGTGCGAGGAAGTGCGCGGCGAACGAGTTGATCATGCGCTCAGCGTCTTGGGCACCGACGTCGTACGGGTCACCAAACAACCAATGCCCGAGTTCGTGCGCCAACGACATCCGACGACGACCCACCTTCGGATCACCATCGATCACCGCGGCCGCGACACCGCCGGCGACTTCCACCAGCGCTCCGTCAGCACCACCGGCACCGAGCGGCAACGAACACGAGTACAGCCCGAAACGTTCGGCGGTTCGGGCAAGGTCGAGCAACGGCGTATCGGAGGCGCCAAGATGCTTCCGAACTTGTGCAGCGGTCGTCTCGGCCTCTGTGTGATCCCGTGGAAGCCGCCACACGCGTTCACGGTCCTCGCCGGCGATCACACCGGTAGCGAGCAGTGCGGCCACATCACCAGAGAACAGCTCCAGCTGACGATCCAACCCGGCGGTCACCTCATGCGAGGGTGCCGCATCAGTGCGTCGACTCACCACAGCCGGCAACGGGTCACGCACGAACCACGCCAGCGGCACGCCCAACGCTGCGGCCAGTTCGACCAGTTCCACGGCCGATACCTTGCGTTCACCCTTCTCGATACGGCCCAGTGCGGTGCGTTCGATCCCGACACGGTTCGCGAGGTGTTCCTGTGTGAGGTCAAGGTCGACACGTGCCCGGGCAACCCGCTCGCCAAGCGTTTTCCCGTCCATATGTGGGATTTTCCCACATCGACTGCACGGTGTCGATGAGTCTCTCATGCGCGGGCGTTGTATCTCCCCGATGGACACTAAAAGGCAAGGTACGTTCTTGTCGCGTCCAGTTGCACATCGTTGAGAGGAGTCTGGTGCGCCAACGCATTGCGTAGGTCTCGAAAGTGCCTGAGCCGTCGCTTCTGTTCGTGTGAGAGCCGCACCGACGCCTTGTGACTGAGCCAGTACAGCGACCCGATCTCGATGATCTCGCTACTTGGGTCATCGAGTGTCGCCAGGTCGGTGTCAGAGATCATGTCGCGGATCGTCTTCTCGAAGTGGGTGCGTTCTTCATCCACGTGCCCGATGAGCGCACGATTGTGCGCGAGCCACAATCGGCGGTGAACCTCCGCCTCATCAATCGCGTGTGGAGCCCACCGGATGTGGTGGCCCCACCGGTCGATCCGGCCCGTCCGCCAGGCGTCTTGTATCGGCGGGGGCGGCGACGTTGGCAGCGGCTCCCCGGGGTAGTGCACCCATTGGCCAGCCACTGCTGAGTCGATCGATTCGCGGGATTGCCGCCATTGCCCGACCACGCCCGCTGCGCTGTCGGTCCGCCGGTCCCAGTTGTCGACGAGATTGTGCAGGAAAGACAAGTCCCAGCCCGAGAGCTCAACCATGACCGCCACTGCGACGAGGTCGCCCACCGGCCGCGAAACTGTGACAGTGGACAGCTGCAGTTCGGTATCGAGCCGGTCGAATACACCCCACCACCAGTGCACGCTGACCACGGTCGGGTCCAGCCGGTCGATCACCAAGCGGTCGGTGTACTCGAGGGACGTAGCAATCAAGAGGGTAGGGATGCGATCCGGTGCGAGAGTTGAGGCGCGAGGCTGCGGTATCCAACGGTTGATGATGTCGGATACGTCGGGGTGCTCCCACGCTGGAACGATCACGGTCTGACCGTGCCACCCTGTCCAATTGATAATCGTGTCCCAGTCGTCGTAGTCGGTCAGTTCCGCTCCGCGGGCGCCAAAAGACGCCAGGACTCGGACGGGAAACACGTCATCGGCGCACTCGAGGCCACAGCTCGAAGTGATCGTGGCCGACAGTTCGTCGAGGATCTGGTCAGCCGTCCCATCGGTGACGGCATGGTCAGGAAAGACGACAACCACGACAGGATTCGTTGCTGCGGCCTCCTCGACCGCGGCGACGAATCTTGCTGGCCCCGGCATCCTGGCCAGTGCCTCGAGGGTCACGCCGTAGCCAGTCGGGTCAGTGCTCGTGCCACGATCTTGTCGACACGGTAATTGTCAGCAACCTGGTCAACGGCGCCCCGCGCGGTGAACTCCTCGATGAGGTCGTACATGTCGGCGCTGTCAGTATCAAGCACTGCGGCGATCTCCGGCACCGACTCGTACTTGTCGTCGGTGTACTCGTACCAGGTCCGCAGCAGCCCACGGGTGCCCGCTTCGGTGATGCCTACTGACAACAGGAACCGTTCGGCAGTCGCCTTATCGGCGGGGAACTGGTCGAGTCGTGCCAGTTCCTCACTGTGGCTTTGGCCGTCGGTGACGTTGTCGATGGCCGAAGCGACCAACTCCGGCCACCCCCGCGACGCCTCGAGTAGATTGCACTGCATCGACGGAGACGCGAAGGAGTTGTCCTGCCATGACCGCAGCCCGTCGCGGGTCCAGCGGCTGGTGTGCACGATGGTCGTGTCCACGACTGTCTCATGGTCGAAGAACTTGGGGGCGGCCGCCAAGGCAGTCTGCCCGACCACGATGATCAGGTGCCCACGGGACCGTCGGCGCATCGACGCCACCGTGGCAGCCAGGCGCGCCGCGGTGCTGTGGTCGGTCGTGGTGGCGTCGACAATCAGACACCGCGGACGAGCAGTGCCTCCTGGAGCAAACTTGAACTCGACGAGTTCCGATCCGACAGTGTCCGATGCCGCGTCGATGACGGTGAGGCTGATCCCTCGGTTGAGCGCAACGTCATTGAGCGTCGGGATGGCTGTGTGGAGGCCGAGCGCCGCGCTGCCGACGATGACGAAGTTCTTCGCCGGGTGAGTCGCCGCATTGGGGAGCAGTTCGGCCAGCTGCTGCTCGGTGAGCGGACTGCGGACAGACTGCCCCGATGCGAGGGTGACCTCGCGACGAGCGGACTTGGGGTTGAAGTCATTGGGCAACTGGAACTCATTTTCTCGCAGCGCCGTCTCGAGTTCGTTCTTCGAACCGAGCATGTTCACGATATTCGGCGACCGCATCGAGTACTTGCCATTGCCGTCGGCCGAGAGGACGCCGAGGCCTTCCATCTCTTCCAGGTACAGGTCGAACTCGGCGGTATTCAACCCGCGGAACCCGTCCTCCCAGTACAGCTCGCAGTGCTCGCGGATTTCGGCCGCAGTGTAGGTGTCCCGGAAATCCGTTTCCATCCCCATGACGGCCACCACCAACGCGATGACGTGGAAACGGTCTTCGAGCGTGATGGTCAGGCGTAGACGGTCTGCGATGTCGCGACGGATCTTCGGGTTCTGCGTGACGGCATCGATGTCGGCGGCAGTGATCGTCACCAGCGGCTCGTCCGCTCCGAGCGCCCTCGCCTCGAGGTGCTGGATCAGCCCGATGCCCACGATCTGGATAGGGCCGGGCTGCAGGTGCGTGTGGGCCAGAAGCCGCCACACCAGGGTTGGTTCTTCGAAGTCGTAGCCCAAGGCCTGCAACGGGCCGACGACGAGGTCGAGGGCAGCACCACCGGTGAGCGGGCCGATCAGGATGTCCTGACCGCCGTGCGCGAGCGGGGTGTTTGCGACGTTCTGCAGCCGCTGGACCTTGTGGAGGCCGGCGAAGATCGGTTTGCACCGACCCCCTGTGGAGTCGAACAGATCCTTGAGCGGGCTGATGTTCGGGAAGCCGATCGCCGACTCCGCCTCGAGGAACTTGTCGGCCTCATCAAGCAGCAGGAGCAGTCGCCGACCGGTCTTGTTCTTGAGCCACTTCCTGATTGCCTTGGTGACCGGCTCAGGCTTGTGTACACGGGTATCGTGGGCGACGATGCCGATCCTGGCGAGCTCGCTGTACAGACCGTTCCAGAACTCAAGCGGCTCGCCCCAGCTACCTAGCCCCTTCAGCGACAGGTCCATGTAGATCGCCTGCTGATCTCCGACTTCGGCGAAGTCCCGTTGGATCTTCCGCAACAGCGCCGACTTGCCGAGCTGGCGGCCGCCGTAGACGAACATCGACCCGGTCATCGCTTCAAGTTGAGCTTGTTCGCTTCGCCGACCGACGAACACCTCGTCCGGGACGTGGCCGGACGCCGACGCGTAGTGGGAGAAGCACGTGTACGGCAGTGTCAACTGCTGCGTCGCGGAGAACGACAGCGGCGAGGTCGTGACGACCGCCGCCGCGACGGCGTGGTCCACGACGATCGCGCTGATCTTCTCTCGGCGACAGACCACCAGGCACTGCCGACGTTCGTCTAGGGACAGCACGCCGTTCACCAGAACGATGTTCGGCCCCATCGGCGGACGGAAGGCCATCAACGTCTGGCGCAGCGTGGCGTGATCATTCACCACTGCCACTTGGTAGTGGGGGGCCTCCGACCCCAGGCCAGGGACGAGGGACTTATCGTGCCGAGACGCGTGAACCTGGTACATCGGGTTACGTCCGGCAACGGTCTGCCGGTCTCCCAACGTCTTGAGATGCAGTCCGATCGTGTTCAGCACAGCATCCATGGTCTTGGTCTGCTTGCTGCGGCTCGCGCTGCGGTCACCGAGTTCCGCCCAGGCTCGCAGCTCTCCGCGGTGATCACCGCTCACTTGCCTATTGTTGGCATTCTCGAACTGATCGATGATGCCGTCGATATCGGCTGGCGCCAGCGTGGCGACGATCTCGCGGAACCGATTGAACCGAGAAGCGTTGCCGTCGATGGAGTTCACGAGCTTCGGCAGCGGTTTGCCAGCATTGGCCTGCGCCAGCAGTTCGTGCGCGCCGACGAAGTCCTCTTCGGCGATCCGGTCACCGATGAACGCGCGGTCCTCCTTCGAGACAGTCTCCAGCACTTCGATCTTTCCACGCAGATCGGACGCCGTCGCCGCACGATGCGCCTTCAACGAGGCCTGCAGCTCAGCCAGCTTCTGCAGCTCGAGGTCGTACCTGTCCTGGTCATACTTCGATGGGCCGACGAGTTTGGCTTCGGCATTAACCTGGTCGCGCTGCGCGTAGTCGTTGACGAAGGTCTGGATGATGTCGCCGCGGGCCTCCGACACACGGCGACGGAGCTTCCCGACCCATTCACCCCGCGCTGATTCGACTGTGGCCAGCAAGTCCGGGTCGGATGCCGCGGCGGCGTCGGCCGCCATCAGATTGCCACTTGCGACGTACGCCTTGACCAGCTGCTCCCCCGACAGCTTGTCGAAGTCGTGTAGGTCTGCGATGACCTGATCGCGGTCGGCGGAGGCCAGCCCCTCGAATACGGGCACGCCCTCGCTGCTCCGAAGTACATGCACGGCCGGCAGCGTGTCGATGAACAGGACCTCATCGACGGTCCGAAGAGCACGCGAATGGACATCCGCGGACAGTATCCACGCCGCGAGCTGACGCAGGGCCGCAGCGCCGGGACCACCGTTGCTGCCCTTCGACAGTGCCATTCGCGCTGCGGCGAGAAGGTCGTTTTGCTTGTCCGATCCGGAGTTTCCTGACTGACCGGTGACCTTCACGGAGGCAGTCAGCGCGCGATCGACAAGTTCAGCAACTTCGCTGATCATCTCGTCCAAGCTGTTGCGTGCGTTCCCGATGATCGCCTCTTTCAGCTGCTGCCGGCTGCTGACTTCTTCATCCGCCGCGGCGATGATCCTGTTCGGGTTCGCCAGTTCGGCGGCGATCGCGGCCAAATCCTTCCGACCCTGATCGCCGCCGGGCGTATCGGCCACGATTGTGAACGCACGGCCAAGGACTTCGCCGGACCTAAGAAGGTAGCGGCGAACGTTGTCGGCACGAGTGAAGTTGATGCGCTTCTTGGTCAATGCGTCGAACCGCTTGAGGGCTTCCGCTTGCACCTTCTCCAGGTTCAGCTCTTCGTTGTTGACGGCCAAGTGCTCCGGGACGAACATCCGGACATCCTGGGCGGCGACTACCAACTGAGACCACGGCATGTCGAGGTTCGCTGCTGAGATGACGTCCGCCATCTCCGAGGTAGGTGCCCACCCAACGGTCAGCGATGCCCGCAGCAGGGCTGCGACAGCGACTCGCGCTGTGTCCGGGTCGGAGAAGTAACGATCGTCCATCTTTGCGAACTCAGTCAGCACTTCCACCGGCTCGAGACGCCCTGGACCGCTGTGGAACGCCGCCGCAGCCAATCGGTACGCGTCGATGTCGGCGGCAGAGCGAACGGCGGCTGCCGCAACAGCCCAGGCCGCGCCATACCGGGAGGCAGCCAGATGAGCTTCGATCTCGCCTGCCACGTCGACATCCGTCACCAGCGGAGGCTGGTCACCGCCCGCGACGCTATCGGACGCGTTGGGTTCGCTGGCGTCAGCGTCCCCGCGAGCGGACACGATCTCCTCAGGCTCGGCGGCGACTGCCGCCTCGTCGGAGGCATCGACCTGTTCGCTTCCAACTTCCGGCACATCAGTGGCCTGCGCCTGTGTGGTCGGCACGACCTCGTCAAGGACGGGCGTGTCAGAAACATCGATGGCCTCCGCGGAGGCAGTCGAGGCATCGACCGCGGCTTCGGTCTCGAATTCTCCCCCCGCTTCCGGTTCCTGCTCGGGGGCGTAGCCTTCCCGTTCGACGTCGACGAGACAGTGGTCGGCCGAGACAACGTCCTGGCCCGATTCGCACTCGTTCGCCCCAGCGTCGTCAACAGATTGAACCGGGTCACCGTGCTCGGCCCTCGATTCGAGGGCCGTCAACTGTTCCTTGAGTTCAGCGATCCGCGCAATCGCTTCCTCGTAAGCAGTGGCCATCACCGAGCTCGAGTCCTTGAGCGGCCCCAAACCGATGAGGGATTGCTCGAACTTGTCGAGCTCATCCCGCTTCGCCTGCCGGTCCAGTTCTCGCTGCAACTGTTCTTGGGCCGCGCTCTCGCGGGCGGATTCAGCACGTTCGAACAAAATATCAAGTACTTCGAATCCGTCGTCTGAATCGGGGGTGTCAGCTGTCAGTGCGGCGAACGCATCAACCCTGGCCACGTTCCACTCGTCGACCAAGCTGACCGCTTCGGACAGGTCTACGGCACCACCCGAGTGGGTGCGTTCCTTCGCTGCGCTCAGCACCTCCGACAACTGTTCTCCGTGCGCGCGCATCTGCGCGAACAGGCGCACAGCTTCGTCGAAATTGTCCTGTGAGACCAAGTCCTTGATGGAGTGGCGGCCGCCGGGCGCAGAGGGTACGCCCGAGCGGATCTGGTCGAGCGCCGTCCGGAACTCATCGTCAGTCTTGCTCTCGGCGAGGGCGATCAACGCCTGCACCCCAGGTCCGCACCCGGTGTGGGTGCTGTGCGTCGTCGCATGATGTTTCCGAAAACTGGTCGCGAGCTCTCCTAAAACGCGATTCGATTGGGTTGGGATATTGAGCCATTCCCGCACCGTCTCGACATCGATAGGCTTGCTATTGCGGCGATTTCCGCTTTTTCGCACGACGTCAGCAAGGAACGGCCCGGATACAAGTAGGTCATCGATCTCTGCGTCGGACAGTAGCTGTAGACACCGGCGGGCGCGAGTCACATTCACGGCGTTGAATATGCCATACCACTCTGACAGATCTGGCGGGCACGTCTATGGCGCGTCAGCACATTGCTGCTCGCGCCCCGATCCGCCTCGTCGGGACCTCCCTCGCGGCTGCGGTGAAGGCAGGTGGTATCGCCATAGCATTGCGAGCCACATCGTAGAGGTAGCCGACATCGCGATTCGGCATCCACTTAAGCTACTCGGACAGCAACGGTCTCGAACGTTAGATCTCTGACCTCGTGCACACGGCCACCTCGGCGCTTCAGCTCACCGGATGCGACGACGCTCACCGACTGGATCGGGAGAGCGTGAGCGGAAGCGATGAGCGCGAAGCTATCGGTTCTGGACGCGGGCGCTTTCGTAGAGGCAGATGGCGGCCGCCGCGGCGATGTTGATGCTTTCGGCGCGGCCGCGGATCGGGATGGAAACTCGATGATCGGCGGCGATGAGGACCTCGTCGGACAAGCCGTGTGCCTCATTGCCGAGCAGCCATGCCGTCGGCCGGGCCAGTACCTCGCCCGCGTCGTCGAGGGACAGTTCGCCGTCGGCGGCAGTCGCCAAGGTGGTGATTCCGGCGGCGCGAATCCGGTTCAGGCCGTCGGTGATCGACCGTTCCCGGACGATCGGCAGGTGGAAGACGCTTCCGGCGCTGGACCGGACGCATTTGCCATTGTGCGGGTCGACCGAATCACCGAGCAGCACAACGGCATCGGCGCCCATCGCGTCGGCGCAGCGGATGATGGTGCCGACGTTGCCGGGCTCGCGGGCCTCGACGGCCACGGCCAGCAGGCGTGGTTTCGCCGCCAGCACCTCAACCAAGTCGGCGTCGAGCAGGTCGCATACCGCGAAGATCCCAGGCGGAGTCGTCGCCTCGGACAGTTTGGTGACGGCCTTGTCCGAGAGGTACAGGACGTCCACCCCACGAGAAGCGGCTTCAGCCACAACATCCTGGTGACGCTCCGCGTCGTCGGCCCGTACCAGCACGACGACAGCGCGGCCGGAGTCGAGCGCGGCGGTCACCGAGTTGGCGCCCTCCACGAGAAATCGTCCCTCGTTACGCCGCACCGACGAACGATGCAGCTTCGCATATGACACGACCCGCGACGAACGTTCGCTGAGAACGTCCATCGCGGGTCGTAAGGCCTTGTTGTCTATGACAACTCGCCGATCAGGCAGCCGGTGCGTTGATATCGGCCGGCAGTGCCTTGCGGGCCACCTCGACCAGCGCGGTGAAGGCCGCGGGATCGGTGACGGCGATGTCGGCGAGCACCTTGCGGTCAACCTCGACACCGGCGGCCTTGAGGCCCTGGATGAAGCGGTTGTAGGTGATGTCGTTGGCGCGGGCAGCGGCGTTGATACGCGCGATCCACAGCTTGCGGAACTCACCCTTGCGGGCGCGACGGTCCCGGTATGCGTAGGTCAGCGAGTGGAGCTGCTGTTCCTTGGCCTTGCGGTACAGGCGCGACCGCTGGCCGCGGTAGCCCTTCGAGGCCTCGAGCGTTGTCCGACGCTTCTTCTGGGCGTTGACGGCCCTTTTCACGCGTGCCATGTCTTAAATCCTCTTAACTCGTCAGAAATCTGGTCTCAAGCGGGCCGCGGTCAGCGGTTCAGCAGGCGCTTGATGCGGGGGGCGTCGTTCTCGCTGACGACGGCGACGCCGTCGAGACGGCGAGTGCGGCGCGAGGACTTGTGCTCCAGGAGGTGGCGACGGTTGGCCTTCTGGCGCACGATCTTGCCGCTGCCGGTCACCTTGAATCGCTTCGCGGTGCCCTTGTGGGTCTTGCTCTTCGGCATGAATATTCCTTCATTCGAGCGAACGGGAACGCGCGCCGGTCACCCGGTGCGTTCTCGTTCGCAGGGACTGCTGCTGTCGTCGGCGGTGTTGCGCAGGCCGACGATGATATGTGGCTAGGTGGTCGGTGCTGCGCTGCCCGGACCCGGCTGCTGCGGTCTCGGACCGCGCTCCTGCTGGGCCCTGACCCTGGTCTTGGCGCCCTTGTGCGGGGCCAGCACCATCGTCATGTTGCGACCGTCCTGCTTGGCGGAGGTCTCGACGAACCCGTACTCGGCGACGTCGTTGCCCAGACGCTGCAACAGTCGGTATCCGAGTTCGGGACGAGACTGCTCACGCCCGCGGAACATGATGGTGACCTTCACCTTGGACCCGTCCTTCAGGAACCGGACGACGTGACCCTTCTTGGTCTCGTAGTCGTGGTCGTCGATCTTCGGACGGAGCTTCTGCTCCTTGATGACGGTCATCTGCTGGTTGCGGCGCGCCTCGCGCTGCTTCTGGGCCGCTTCGTACTTGAACTTGCCGTAGTCCATGATCTTGCACACGGGCGGCCGGGCGTCCGGCGCGACTTCTACCAAGTCCAGGTCGGCCTCGTAGGCCAGGCGAAGCGCATCTTCAACACGCACGATGCCCACCTGCTCCGAATTGGGTCCGACGAGACGGACCTCCGGTACGCGGATGCGCTCGTTGATGCGGGTCTCAGTGCTGATGGGGCCTCCTTGATCAAAACTTTCATGGTGACCGCCGGGGGCTGCTCGGCAGGGCCGCAGGAGATGCGCACTCAGCACAAGAGCCCCGGGACAGATGTCCACAGGGCTCCGATACCGACCGGTTCACCGACACATCTGTCGGCCCGAACCCACGCACACCTGATGCGATGCGACATGGCTCGGCTGGGAACCGGACCGTACAACTTCGGTGACGGAATCGCCGTGTCGTGACGGTGGGAGCGGAACTCCACTTGCGACCCCGGCAAGAACCGGGGCGGTCGTACTGTGGGAGTCTAGCAGCCATGACCTCAAACTCCTATTCGTCACC
>NZ_CALLZT010000070.1:0-10530 GCF_937858515.1 uncultured Gordonia sp.
TGTCCTACCCGCCCGGGTACCTGCGCGACGCAGGACTCGAGGAACGAAATGAGACAACGATGTCCGAAACCTCGGTCTACGGTGCTGCCTCCACCACCCCTGCCAAGCCCCGCCGCGCGATGCGTGTGCACCATCTCGCGCAGATGAAGGCCGACGGCGAGAAGTGGTCGATGCTCACCGCCTACGACTACTCCACCGCCCGCATCTTCGACGACGCCGGCATCCCCGTCCTGCTGGTCGGCGATTCGGCCGCCAACGTCGTCTACGGCTATGACACCACCATCCCGGTCACCCTCGACGAGATGATCCCGCTGATCCGCGGCGTCGTCCGCGGCGCCCCGCACGCACTGGTCGTCGCCGACCTCACGTTCGGCAGCTACGAGGCCGGCCCGCAGCAGGCCCTCGAATCGTCGATCCGCATTTTCAAGGAGACCGGCGCCCACGCGGTCAAGCTCGAAGGCGGCGAACGCGTCGCCGACCAGATCGCCACACTCACCGCCGCCGGCATCCCCGTCGTCGCACACATCGGTTTCACCCCGCAGTCCGTCAACGGACTCGGCGGTTTCCGCGTCCAGGGCCGCGGCGACGGCGCCGACCAGCTCATCGCCGACGCCATCGCCGTCCAGGAAGCCGGCGCGATCGCCGTCGTCATGGAGATGGTGCCCGCCGACCTCGCCGGCCAGATCACCCGCAAACTGACCATCCCCACCGTCGGCATCGGCGCCGGCAACGAAACCGACGCCCAGGTCCTCGTCTGGCAGGACATGGCCGGTTTCACCCACGGCCGCACCGCCAAGTTCGTCAAACGCTTCGCCGACGTCGGCGGCGACCTCCGCAAGGCCGCCGAACAATACGCCGACGAGGTCCGCCGAGGCGTCTTCCCCGGCCCCGAACACTCCTACTGAGTCTCTGAATATTGCTGCTGCCGGCCAACCAGGAATGTCAGAACCCGTCGGTATGGTCCTGGTGTGACGACCCCGGAACCGAACGGCCAACCACACGACGCGCTCTTCCGGCTGGTGTTCGGCGACCCCGACAACACCGCCTCCGAGTTACGGTCGGTGCTACCACCACGCCTCACCGCCCGCATCAACCTCGACAACCTCCGACCGCAACCAGGAACGTTCGTCGACCCCGAACTACAGCACCGCCACATCGACCTGCTGTTCCGGACGACCACCGACAACGGCGACGCCTACCTGTACCTACTCGTCGAACACCAGCGCACATCCGACCCAGCGATGGCACTCCGGATGATGACCTACCAAACCCGCATCTGGGAACATCACCGCACCACTGCGGCCGCGGATGCACCGCTACCCCCGATCATCCCCGTCGTCATCTTCCAAGGCCCTCGCCGCTGGACCGCCGCCACCGACATCGCCGACCTCATCGACGACAACCTCAAAGCCGACGCCGGCGACCTCGTGCCCCACGTCAGTTACCTGGTCGACGACCTGACCACCCTCGACGACGCAGCACTACGCGCACGCCCCCTCACTCCGGCAGCCCGCATCACCTTCGTCGTGTTCACCAAAGCACCAGGCGACGACGACGTCACCACCTGGCTCGGCAAATGGTTCGACGACTTCATCCACGTGACAGCCCTGTGGAACCACGAAAGCCTGCTCAAGGGCATTTTCACGTATCTTCTAAAGACAAGCACCACACCCGCCGAACACCTGATCCAGTTCGCAACCACCCTCGGATCCGACGCGCAGGAGGCAGCCGTGACCACCGCAGAACAACTCCACGCCAAGGGCTATGTCACCGGGCATGTCGACGGACAGGCTTCACTGTTGGCGAACATGCTCGCCCTCAAGTTCGGCACCCTCAACAACACCACACGCGACCGCGTCGCTGATGCCACCGAGGAGCAGATCACGCTGTGGAGTTCCAGACTCGTTCAGGGCGCAAATACCCTCGACGACATCTTCCGCAATTGATATCAACGGACTGGCCTGTTCCCCGGTGATCCGGTCCGGGGAACACGCCACCATCGCGCAAGATCGACAGGGTCCCAACGCAATACATGTCCGGTCCGAAAGTGCCTCGGAGACAGGCCCAGCGGTCTGATCGTCGCGATTTCTCGACGCCCTAAACCAGCCATAAGCCCGAAGACAGTCTCGTGCCCGATACCGGGCGAAGGGTTTCCGCGTACGACCAGACGACCGGATCGGGCTTCCACTCCCACCGCGAATCGTCGCGCATGCTCACCTCGATCACAGCGGCGACCTCATCCGGGTCGCAACCATACAGCCCCGACGACCACGGTCTGTTCGCCTCCACGATGAACCACCCTCGGCGGGTCCGATCCCACCCGATGTCGAGGACGAGTGCTCGCGGGCTTGACCCGGCAAGTGCGACAGCGAAGTCGCGTGCCACTGCATGTGCGTCGGCATAACGGGACCATGAGCGCCCAGCACTGTGGTCCGCCACGCCGTCCACCAGATAGGGAGACCCGGTGACCGCATCGCCATCCACGACGAAGAACCGGAACTCAGCGGCAAAGTCCATGATCGTATTCGTCCACTGAACCGATACGCCACCCAGTTCCGGGTTCGTCACGACTACGCCTGCGATTCGATCCCTCGTCCACTGGCTGGGAGGCAGGGCAGGGTGCTTCAATTCGGCGGGTTTGAGCCAGACCGAGCCTCGATCCCATACGGCTCGACTGTTGATGAGTTCGGCGAGGGTGCAGTTGTGGACGACTCGGCCGGTGAACTCGGTGGGTAGACCCGACATCCACTGGGCACCAGCGCTGGACGGGGTGAAGTCGTCGCGTGCGGCAAGCATCGAGCAGGCGTACCGACCCGCACCCCAGAAAAGGAATCCCGGTTCAAGGTCGTCGGGAATGCCCTGACCGTAGCTGTAGTAGACCCGGTATCGCGGGTGGTCGAGTAGCGGACCGAATTGCGCAGCATCGCTGACGCTCTGGCCGAACATAACCAACTGTTGCATGCCCTCAAGCTATCCCGGGGCCGGAGATCGCAACCGTATCTCTTGCGAGGTCGCTGGGCTCTCGTTTACGTCACCAGCACCGCAGACCTCGCCCAAATCGCACACCCCCGTAGGCGCCTGCCCCGGTCCGACGATCAGCCATGAATAGCCCGACAACCAGTCCACGTGGGCTGCCCTCCAGGATCGCCAAGGAATGAATGTCAGAACCCGTCGGTATGGTCCCCGGTGCGACAACCCAGGAACCGAACGGCCAACCGCACGATGCGCTCTTCCGGCTGGTGTTCGGCGACCCCGACAACGCCGCCTCCGAACTCCGGTCGGTGTTGCCACCACGCCTCACCGCCCGCATCAACCTCGACAACCTCCGACCGCAACCAGGAACGTTCGTCGACCCCGAACTACAGCACCGCCACATCGACCTGCTGTTCCGGACGACCACCGACAACGGCGACGCCTACCTGTACCTACTCGTCGAACACCAGCGCACATCCGACCCAGCGATGGCACTCCGGATGATGACCTACCAAACCCGCATCTGGGAACATCACCGCATCACCGAAGGAACCGCGGCCTCGGCGCCACTGCCGCTGATCATCCCCATCGTCATCTACCAAGGCCACCGCCACTGGACAGCCGCCACCGACATCGCCGACCTCATCGACAACGACCTCAAAGCCGACGCCGGTGACCTCTTACCCCACGTGCGTTACCTCGTCGATGATCTGACCCTCCTCGACGACGCGGCTCTACGCGCACGCCCCCTCACCTCCGCAGCCCGCATCACTTTCGTGGTGTTCGCCCGGGCTCCCGGCGACGACGACGTCACCACCTGGCTCGACCAGTGGTTCGACGACTTCATCCGCCTGACGGCCCTGTGGAACCACGAACGCCTGCTCAAAGGCATTTTCACGTATCTTCTAAAGACAAGCACCACACCCGAAGAACACCTGATCCGGTTCGCAGGCACACTCGGACCCACCGCACAGGAGGCAGCCGTGACCACTGCAGAACAACTCCATGACCGGGGCTACGCCACCGGGCAGTCGTCGCTCCTGACGAACATGCTCGCCGTCAAGTTCGGTGCGCTCGACAACGACACCCACGACCGCGTCGCACATGCCACCCAGGAACAGATCACGCTGTGGAGTTCCAGACTCGTTCAGGGTGCCGAAACGCTCGACGACGTCTTCCGCAGCTGACACCAATGGACGAGCACCACCCCGCCGGCGCCGGCCCACCACAACTGCGCCGCACCGCCGGCGAGGTCTTCGATCTCATCGAGAAGCAGACCAGCGGCCACCTGACGCTTGCCGCGGCAGCCGACGCCGTGCGTGCCGAACGCGAAGTCGCTGACCCGAGCGCCCTCGTGGACCACAGCGACACCACAAGCAAACAAGGCGAGCCGATTCGCGACGGCGCTCGGACCTCCCGCACAGGAATTGCGATGACCACTGCCGAACAACTGCACCTCGCCGGACGAGCATCGCTCCTGACGAGCATGCTCACCGTCAAATTCGGCGCCCTCGACAGCGACACCCGACGCCGTGTCGCACACGCCACCGGGGAGCAGGTCTGGCTCTGGGCTTCCAGACTCGCCCAGGACGCAGCAACCCTCGACGACATCTTCGATAGTTAGCGGGACAGAAGACGTCACCAAAGCTCACTGACTGCAACGGATCCCAGTGTAGATAGAAGACTTGCGCGCGGCACGTCGTCGGCATCCACGGGCCAGTATCCGGCATGTCGCCCATACGGCCGATTGCCCAACGGTTCTCCCCTGGTCCATCCTGACCAGCGACGCGACAGGAGAACCCCACACATGACGACACCCCCCCCCAACAGCTGGGGGACAATCCACCTGCTGAGGTAGGCAACCAAGAGAGCTGGCCGACATGGCCGTTCCTCTTAGTCCTGATCGGGGCGACACTTTGGTGGCCGGTCAATCCGTTGAGCAGAATGATATGGACACTGATCGATGATTTCACACCAATCTTCGATATCGTACCGAGTTTCGTATGGAGAATCGCTCCGTATACGTGCCTAGTCGTCGCCCTGATTTCTGCTGGAAGCCTGATCAAGGTCCAATTGGCACGGACACGCAATGTTACAGAACGCAATAATCCCAGTACTGGTAGTGTATGGCCATATATCGCGACACTGATCGCCGTTTTAGTCACAACCGCGGTTAACGTAGTCAGATCCCTGAACGAAGCGCTGGAAGAACTGTTTTTCAGTTCATTGTATGCGCTATGGGACAGGGACTGGGAGAGATTTCGACACGGCGATTGGTGTTTTGATGACAGCAGTGGCAGGATTGATTGTTACGCCACACTCGAGCTAACTGAGCTCTCCTGGAGCTCGGACGAAAGGTCGCTACAAATACAAATAGTGGTCTTCTTTTTCACTATCAGCAGCATTGTCGCAGCAATGATCGTCCGCACCAACGTGAATCGACAGAACGCCGCCGCGGAGCCAGTCGGCGAACCAGCTCCCATCGGTCATACCCCAGACGGCCAACCGATCTACCCGATTGTCGGCTACACCCCGGACGGTCAACCGGTCACCGCGGACCGCGTCGTAGGATTGCGGCCGACCCCCGGTGGCACCAACTCAATGGCGATCGTCGCCCTGATCATGGGTTTGACCGTCGCCCCGCTGGGAATCGTCTTCGGGCATATCGGGTTGTCGCAGATCAAACGGACCGGGGAGGGTGGCCGCGGACTCGCGATCGCCGGATTGATACTGGGCTATATCGGCCTGGCGGCGTCGATCATCCTTATCATCTTCTACGCGTCACTACTCAACGGGGCATATTAGCGATCACCACCAAGAATGCGTTTGAGATTGCGATGAATCCCGGAATCCGGGACCAGCAGCAACCTCAAATCATTTCTTTCATCCGTATCGACACAAACGTACGGCGACGACTGTCGAACGTATCGGTCGCACACTTGCTACGATGCGCTACATGGATTCGATCACCCATCGCGAGATGCGCAACAACAGCGCCGAGGTGCTGCGTCGTGTCGAGGCGGGCGAATCGCTGCAGGTGAGCAACCATGGCCGCCCGGCGGCACTGATCGTGCCGGTCGGCAACGATCCGCTCGACGCCTCCATCGCAGCCGGAACCGCCCGCGCGGCCCGCACGAGCGTGGCTTCGATCGCGACGATTCGGCGGACCACCGCCACCATGTCGTCGGCAGCAATTATCGAGGATGTACGCGGACGATGGTGACCGCCTACCTCGATACGTCGGCAGCAATGAAGTTGGTGGTAGACGAACCGGAGTCCGAAGCACTCGTGACCGAGCTGACGACAACGTCCGACCGTAAGCTCGCCGCGTCGTGGCTATTGCACACCGAACTGCACTGCGCCGCGGGCCGGAATCCCGCCGTGATCCCGATCGATTCCATCACCACCGTTCTCGACGCGGTCATCCTCGCCGACATCACCCGAGGTGACCTGATCTCAGCCGGCACCCACGCTCCCCTGCGGTCCAACGACGCCATCCACCTGGCAACTGCTCTCCGCCTCGGCGTCGACGAGTTGTTCACCTACGATGCCGAACTCGCACGAGCGGCAACGGCTGCCGGGATTCACGTAGTCGCGCCCGAATAGGGCCAGTGACGACCACCGCGGAACAACCAAAGATCGCACGTCATCGGCGACCGGAGAGACCACGAACCCGGCATGTCGCCCATACGGCCGATTGCCCAACGGTTCTCCCCTGGTCCATCCTGACCAGCAACGCGACAGGAGAAACCCACACATGACGAGCCCCCCAACGTTTGGGGAGCAATTCGGCCGCTGAGGTAGCGCGCCAAGAGATCTGGCCGACATGGCCATTCATCCCAGTCCCAGTCGGGGTCGATCGATAGTGGAACTACTATTCCCGCTGCTCCTCGTCGCCCTGGCAATCGCAGCCGTCCTCAACGTAAGGAAGGTCCGGCGTGCACGAGCGGCACCACCCGAACCACCCACCCCCATCGCCCACACCCCCGACGGCCAGCCGATCTATCCGATCGTCGGCTACACCCCCGACGGCCAACCGGTCACCGCGGACCGCGCCGTCGGATTTCGACCGGCGTCCAGTGGTACGAATTCGATGGCGGTTGTCGCGTTGATCATGGGATTGACCATCGCCCCGCTTGGGATCATCTTCGGGCACGTCGGGTTGTCGCAGATCAATCGGACCGGGGAAGGTGGCCGTGGCCTCGCGATCGCCGGTTTGATCCTGGGCTACCTCGGCCTGGCGGCCTGGATCGCACTGATCATCTTCTACGCCTCGCTATCCAACGGCCCGTACTGACGGAGTAATCATCTGAGCTGATTCATCAGCACCACCGCATGAGCCCGTCAACCGGTCCGGTGATCAGCCACGACCGACTCCGACAGCCGGGTTTCGTGGGCTCGCGCTCTACGATCGATCAGGAATGTCAGAACCCGTCGGTATGGTGCGCTGTGTGACAACCCAGGAACCGAACGGCCAACCACACGACGCCCTCTTCCGGCTGGTTTTCAGCGACCCCGACAACGCCGCCTCCGAACTCCGGTCGGTCCTGCCGCCACGTCTCGCTGCCCACATCGACCTCGCCAACCTGCAACCACAACCAGGAACATTCGTCGACCCCGAACTCCGGCACCTGCACACCGACCTGCTGTTCCGCACCACCGCCGGTGACCGCAACGCCTACCTTTACCTGCTCGTCGAACATCAGCGCACATCAGACCCGTTGATGGCACTGCGGATGATGATCTACCAGACCCGCATCTGGGAGCATCACCGCACCGCTGACCCGACAACCGCCTCGACCGGACCGCTGCCGCTGATCATCCCGATCGTCATCTACCAAGGCCCCCGCCGCTGGACCGCCGCCACCGACATCGCCGGCCTCATCGACGCCGACACAGAACTCAAAGCCGACGCGGGTGACCTCATGCCGCGTGTGCGCTACTTCCTCGATGACCTGACGACCATCGACGACGTGGCCCTGCGGGCACGCCCCCTCACCCCAGCAGCCCGCATCACGTTCGTTGTGTTCACGAAAGCGCCAGGCGACGCTGATGTCACCACCTGGCTCGGCCAATGGTTCGACGACTTCATCCATCTGACGGGCCTATGGAACCACGAACGGCTGCTCAACGCGATTTTCACGTATCTTCTAAAGACAAGCACCACACCCACCGAACACTTGATCCGCTTCGCAGGAACACTCGGACCCACCGCGCAGGAGGCAGCAGTGACCACCGCAGAACAACTCCACGCCAAGGGCTTCATCGAAGGCCGAGCAGAAGGACGAGAAGAAGGACAAGCCGAAGGCCGAGCCGAAGGCCAGGCACTAGGTCAAGCATCGCTGTTGACGGACATGCTCGCCGTCAAGTTCGGCACCCTCGACAACGACACCCACGACCGTGTCGCTCACGCCACCCAGGAGCAGATCACGCTGTGGAGTTCCAGACTCGTTCAGGGTGTAGAAACCCTCGACGAGGTCTTCCGCAGCTGACACCCATGGAACACATACCGCCCAGCCGGTGACGACGCGGACGCTACGGACGTGGATGGCCAGAACCCACCCGCCGCACAGGAGACACTCGCGACGACCGCAGAACAGCTCTACGTCAAGGGCTACGCTGAAGGATATGCCAAGGGGTACGCCGAAGGGCTTACCGAAACACAGGCATCGCTACTGACGTACATGCTCGCCGGCGAATTCGGCGCCCTCGACAACAACACCCGCCGCCGTGTGGCACACGCCACCAGGGAGCAAATCTGGCTATGGGCGTCCAAGCTCGCCCAGGGCGCAAAGACCCTCGACGACATCCTCGCCAGTTAGCCTCAATGTTTCGTGGGGTGGTGGTGCCGGGGGAGGCGTCCCGGATTGGTGGTCTGAGGACCGATTTCCGGGGTCAGGCCGTGACGGGTTTGCCGATGCGTCGGTGGACGTCGGGGTTCACGGCCCCGAGGGGGTTCCTTTCAGGGTGGGGGTCGGTGGCGGCTGTGTGGTCAGCCGGTGGCGGGTAGTCGTGTGAGGCGTTGTATGCCGTCGAGGAGCAGGGGTAGGTGCGGGGCGTGGCGGTCGAGTTTGAGGTGGTGTTGGCGGGCGTGAGGGGTGTGGCGGGCGGCGATGGAGAACAGTCGTAGCCGTAGGGTTTTGGGTTCCCAGCGCCGTGCGGGGTGGTCGGTGAGGGCGAGCATCTGCATCCATGCCAGCAGGTCTGCGGCGAGTTCGACTATGGCACAACAGATCTGATTCTGATCGAACCCTTTGAGGGGCAGATTCGTCAGGCCGCAGGCTTTGGCGGTGCGGATTCGGTCTTCGCAGCGGGCGCGGCGGCGGTGCCGTAGTTCCAACTCGGCCAGTTGCCCATGGCCGGTGTTGGTGGCAAAGGCGGTCAACCGCAGTCCGTCGTGGTCGGTGAACCGCAGCTGGGCACCGGGGTGCGGCCGTTCTTTGCGCACCAGCACCCGCATCCCGGCAGGCCAGCCCGACAGGTCCAGCACGCCGGTGAGTTCGGCTACCCAGGCACCCTCGCGCTGCACACCATCGGCGTCATAGGCCGGTGTCCAAGCCTGGGGCAACAGGTTGCTGATCTGGTCCGCCCAGGTGCCGGTGAGGCCGATCCCGACCGAATAGCCAAGGTGGCGGCGGGTCAGGTAGTCGAGGAACTCGTGGGTACCACCAGCGGAATCGGTGCGGATCAGGACTTTACGTCCGACCCGATAGCCGGTGGTCATCGGAAGCTGGGCCAGTGCCTGGCCGGTGACGGTGATGTGGTCGGCGGCGGTGTTCGCGCCGGCATTACCGGGCCGCAACAGCATGGCGACCGGTTCACCGGTGCCGCCGGCGCCGTGGTCGACGAACGCACACAACGGGTGAAAACCGAATCCCCGCTTGTAGGTGGGGGTGGCCTGTTCCTTCTCCGAATGTGCCCCGACCAGGGTGGCATCGAGATCGATGATCACCGGATGAGCGCCATCAGCCCCGTGATCGGGAGCCCCCGCACCCGCAGCTCGCCAGGCGTTCTGGCGGGCAGCCGCACGGGCGGTGTTGATCGCCGACAACACCGCTCTCACATCGGCGGCCAAGGTGGCGATCAGCCGTGACACCGTCGGATCCGAGGCCACCGGACCGAACACCTGTGGTCGTGACCGTAGCTGATCGATGTCGGCCAGACAGTCACCACCCACCGCCAACGACACCGCCAGATCGGTCAGGATCTTCCCCGGATCATGGGTGGCCGACGGTTTACGCCACCGTGTCAACGCCGTCGACAGTTCCCTACCCAGACCGGTCTTGGCGACCGCGGCCAGCAACAACGTCACCCCGGCCTGCGACACCACCCCGGCGCCGTCACCAGAAACACGCATCGACGGGTAGAACGACGTAGACTTACTCACCTGAATGGTGCTCCTCGATCATGAGAAATTCGGACCTTCGCAAGTCGAATTATCCCAGGTCAGGGCACCATTCTCTGATTACGACACGAAATCAGCATGAAAGGCCGAGGCTAAGCTCAATACCGTTCAGTTAGTGCGCACCGGCGTGTAGGTGGGTGGCCCTGCGGGTT
>NZ_CALLZT010000071.1:0-5526 GCF_937858515.1 uncultured Gordonia sp.
TTGCGATGGCGCAGATCAGCTCCGGTACCGATCCCGCGGAGAATCTGGAACTGGTGGCGGCGGCCACCGAACGGGCGGCGGCCGGAGGGGCCGAACTTGTGGTGTTCCCGGAGGCGACGATGTGCCGGTTCGGGGTGTCGCTCGGCCCGATCGCGCAGCCGCTCGACGGGCCGTGGGCCGACGGGGTGGCCGAGATCGCGGCGCGGAACGGGGTCGGGGTGGTGGCCGGGATGTTCACGCCCGACGGTGATCGTGTGAAGAACACCCTGCTGGCCGTGACACCCGACGGGGAACGGGCGGGCTACGACAAGATTCACCTGTACGACGCGTTCGGGTTCGCCGAATCACGGACCGTCGCGCCCGGCGCCGAACCGGTGATCATCACCGTCGCCGGTTGCCGCGTCGGCCTGGCCACCTGCTACGACATCCGGTTTCCGCGGCTGTTCACCACCCTTGCCCGCGCCGGCGCTGATCTGATCGTCGTGCCGGCGTCGTGGGGGGCCGGGCCGGGCAAAGTGCATCAGTGGCAGACCATGGCCACCGCGCGGGCGCTCGACTCGACCGCGTTCGTCGCGGCCGTCGGGCAGGCCGAACCGGCCGATCCGCAGGTCGCGGCGTCCGGGGCGCCCACCGGAATCGGACACAGCCGCATCACAGATCCCTTCGGTAGCGTGGTCGCCGAATACGGCAGCGCTCCCGAGGTCGGCGTCCACGACATCGACCTCGCCGCTGTCGGCAAGGCCCGCACCGCGCTGGCCGTCCTGGACAACGAGCAGCACATCACGGAACCTCGTCTGGCGTTCTGACGTTGTCCGTAGGTACCCGGGCCTGACGTGCCTGATGACGACGAGAACTGGGCGGGGAGCGAGGACGCGGCAGGCACCCGTCCCGAACCCTGCCACCGGAGAATCTAGGACCGACGTATGAGTGATGAACACCGGCCCGACGCGACGGTCGGCGACCCTGATCAGTGGACCGCCGCGGGTGAGGACACCCTCGACGGTTCTGCAGCCGTCGACGGACCGGGATCGTCGCCCACTCAGGAGAACGCGACCCAGCCCGTCGACCCCGATCGCACCGTGCACGGTACCGGGCCGGCGGATCCGGATCAGACCCTGCGCGGCGTCGAACAAGTGAACCTGGACGTGCCGCCGTACGAGACCGGACCGGTCGATTTCGGGAAGACCGCGCGCGGTTCGGATGTGAGCGAATCACCGGATTCGCGGTTCGCGGCCACGGCGTCGCGGCCGACGATCCCCGGGTCCGCGCCGGTGCGGACCGACGACACGGGCACCATGAAGATCGAACCGCAGTCCGCGTTCAGCGGAACTCAGGCATACTCCCAGGTCGAAGGCGCCGGCCGGGTGCCGACCACGCCGTTCGACCACGGTGAGGACACCGCGCATCTCGGCGGGCAGACCCCGCCGCCGGCCGGACACGGTGGTGGTGTGGTCGCCAGTTCGCCGTCGCGGCGCAACCGCGGCAAGATCCTCGCCTGGACGTCGGCGACGTTGGCGCTGGTGTTGGTGATCGGGCTCGTCGGCAGCGAACTGTTCTTCCGCAATCGCGCACAGAGCTGCATGGAGAAGGCGTTCAGTGACCTGACGGGCTCACCGACGAACGTCGCCCTGTCCAAGAAACCGGTCCTGCTACAGGCGATGAGCAACGAGTTCCCGTATGTGCAGGTCGACACCAAGAACGAATCCGGCACCGGCATGACATTGCACGCCCGGGCCGAGGGTATCCAGCGCTCCGGTGACGACACGACGATCCGCAGTCTCGACGGCACCGGATCGGTCCCCTTCGACCGGGTGACCGAACTCGGCGAACAAGCTCAGGACCAGAATCAGTCGGGCGGCGGGGGTCTGCTCAGTGCCGGCGAGATCACCAAGGTGTCGGGCAACGCCGCCGACGGCACCGTGTCCATCGAGGCCAGCGTGAAGGCACTGTTCCTGTCGATCCCGGTGTCGACGACGATCAAACCGGTCGTCGAGGACGGCAAACCGCATTTCGAGGTGCAAAAGGCCAACGCCTTCATCTTCGGTGTGCCGTCCGACTTCGCCCAGCAGATCGTCGACGAGGTCACCACCACCATGTTCGGGACCTTCTTCGACGAGGTGAGCATCGACAACCTCAAGGTCACCGATACCGGCGTCGACTTCACCGTGTCGGGCAGCGACGTCAAACTCATCGCCGACAACAACACCGTCGCCGGCAACACCGTGAAGTGCGGCTGATTCTCAGCTGAAGACGACGGTCTTGCGGCCGTGGACCAGAACGCGGTCCTCGAGGTGCCAGCGCAGGCCGCGGGCCAGGACCAGGGTTTCGATGTCGCGGCCCTGACGGACCATGTCGGCGACCGAATCACTGTGGTCGATGCGAATGACGTCCTGCTCGATGATCGGTCCGGCGTCGAGGTCGGCGGTCACGTAGTGGCAGGTGGCGCCGATCAGTTTGACGCCCCGCGCGAACGCCTGATGGTAGGGGCGGGCGCCGACGAAGCTGGGCAGGAAGCTGTGGTGGATGTTGAGCGCCCGGCCCGCCCACGCCTCACACAGGATGGGCGGCAGGATCTGCATGAACCGGGCCAGGACCACCGCGTCCGGGTGGTAACTGTCGACGATGCTCGCGACCTGCGCGAACGACTGTGCCTTGCGCTCGGCGGTGAACGGTACGTGGTGGAACGGGATGCCGAACCGTTCGGTCAGTTCGGCCAGGTCGGCATGATTGCCGACGACTGCGCTGATCGTGGCGGGCAGTTCACCCCGGTGGGCGCGCCCGAGCAGGTCGATCAGGCAGTGCGATTCCTTGCTCACCAGCAGCACCACCGACTTGGCCGCGGCGGGGTCGGTGAGCTTCCATTCCGCGTTGAGCGGGTCGCCGACCTCGGTCTGGAATCTGGCCGCGATCTCGTCACGGGTCAGCGTCACGGCGTCGGCGCGGATCGCCTGCCGGGTGAAGAACCATCCCGAATCGGGGTCCGAATGGTAGCCGGCCTCGGTGATCCAGCCGCCGATGTCGGCCAGGAATCCGGAGATCCGGGCGACGATGCCCGTCGTGTCGGGGCAGCCGAGGGTCAGGACGTAGCGGTCTGTACCCGAAGATGAAGGGCCGGAAAACGAGGGGCTTGAGGACGAAGGCCCGGTCGGTGAAGTCACATCGTCAAGTGTGCCAAGCTCGACTGTGTGACCAACAACGACCTCAGGGTGACCGACACCGATCTCATCACCCGCTATCCGCGCCGCGACGTCGCGGCCATCGTCGACCACACGCTGCTCAAACCGGAGGCCACCCGCGCGGACGCCGAGGCCGCGATCGCCGAGGCCGTCGACCTCGGGGTGTTCTCGGTGTGTCTGTCACCGTCGATGCTGCCGATCGACACCGGGATCGTGTATACCTGCGCCGTCGCCGGATTCCCGTCGGGGAAGCATCATTCGCTGGTCAAGGCGGCCGAGGCGCGGCTGGCCGTCGACACCGGCGCCGACGAGATCGACATGGTGATCGACGTCGGAGCCGCGGTCAACGGCGACTACGACGAGGTGTTCGCCGACATCCTGACCGTGCGGGAGGCCATCGGGCGGGAGAAGGTCCTGAAGGTGATCATCGAATCGGCTGCGCTGCTGGAGCTTTCGGGTCCGGATGCGGTGACGCAGGTGTGCAAGCGGGCGGTGACCGCCGGCGCCGACTACGTCAAGACCTCCACCGGTTTTCATCCGCTCGGCGGGGCGAGCGTCGAGGCGGTCGAGTTGATGGCCGCGGCCGTCGGCGACGGCGCCGAGATCAAGGCATCCGGCGGCATCCGGACCGCCGAATTCGCCGCCGCACTCATCGATGCCGGAGCCACCCGTCTCGGATTGTCGGGCTCACGGGCGGTCCTGGACGGTTTCGCCGAGTAGCGCGATCTGTCGGGTGTCGATCGCGGTGCCGGTCTTGCCGGGATCGGGGTGGTGCGAGTCGTGATTTCAGCCACTCAGGGCACAATTGCACCGTCGCATATAGCGTGACACGCATGGTTCGCCGGTAGATTTGATGGGATGAACTGGCAGTGTCACCCGGATCAACCGCACCTCAACCGACGCACAGTGCTGGTCGCGGCGGGCATCGGTGTGGCCGGGCTGGTCGCGGCGGCGTGCGGCACCGGATCCGACGACGACAAGAAGGACACCGGGCCCAAGAAGCCGAAGGTGTCGGTCGCCTACACCCCGGACCTAGCCTCGCCGGACGCCCCCAACCCGACGGACGAGTTCTCGGTGAAGGCGAGTAAAGGTACGTTCAACCCGGACGTGAAGCTGCTGAACCCGCAGGGTGTGGCCGTCAAGGGCGAATTGTCCGACGACCGCACCACCTACACGATCACCGAACCGCTCGGCTACGGCGCCACCTACACTTGGCGCGGCACGGCCGTGGGTTCGGACAACCTGCCGGTGAAGGTGCGCGGCAGGTTCACCACGCTCACCCCCGACGCGCAGCCCAACGTGGTCATCAACGTCGCCGACGGCCAGGAAGTGGGCATCGCCGCTTCGCTCATCCTCAAGTTCGACAGCACCATCGACGACAAGGCCGCCGTCGAGAAGGTCCTCAAGGTCACCACCACACCCGAAACCGAGGGCAGTTGGGCGTGGCTTGGTGAGGACGACGGATCGCGCGTGCACTGGCGGCCCCGCGAATACTGGAAACCGGGCACCAAGATTCATCTCGACGCCAAGCTGTACGGGCTGAGGATGGGCGAGGGGGTCTACGGCGCCGCGGACATGACCAGCGACTTCGCCATCGGGCGGTCGCAGATTGTCAAGGCCGAGGCGTCCTCGCACCAGATCGTGGTGATCCGCGACGGTTCGACACTGATGACGCTGCCGTGCAGCTACGGCGAAGGGGACCTCGACCGTAACGTCACCCGCAGCGGGATTCACGTCGTGTCCGAAATGCACGAAGATTTCTATATGACCAATCCGGCCGCCGGATACTTCAATATCCACGAACGCTGGGCGGTACGGATCTCCAACAATGGAGAATTCATTCACGCCAACCCGGAAACCGTTGGGGTGCAAGGTTCGTCGAATGTCACCAATGGCTGTATCAATCTGTCGCTGGAGAATGCGCAACAGTACTTTCAGACGGCGATGTACGGCGACCCTGTCGAGGTGACCGGAACCCGCATCGACCTGTCGGAGGCCGACGGCGACATCTTCGACTGGATCTTCGGCTGGGATCAGTGGACCAGCATGTCGGCGATCACCGGGCAGGCCCGGGACCAGTCCATCACGGCCACACCCAGCGGCGCCCCGCGCAGCGTCGCGCCCAGGTGAACCCCGTTGCCGGTTGAGGTCGCGGCTACCCCGTGCGGATGTTCCGGCGGGCCGACGCCTGATCGCGGGGTTTGAGGATGATCTGGTCGAGATTGACGTGCGGGGGACGGGACGCGGCGAAACCGATCACCTCGGCGACGTCGCCGGCGGTGAGCGGGGTCAGGCCGGTGTAGGTGGCGTCGGCGCGTTCCTGATCGCCGTCGAAACGCACCAGCGAGAA
>NZ_CALLZT010000072.1:0-2138 GCF_937858515.1 uncultured Gordonia sp.
TGTGACCACTCTGGAAATCCGGGATCTGCACGTCAACGTCAAGCAGTCCGACGCCGACGCCGAACCCATCAGCATCCTCAAGGGCGTCGACCTGACCGTCGCCTCCGGTGAGACCCACGCCATCATGGGGCCCAACGGCTCCGGCAAGTCGACGCTGTCATACGCCATCGCCGGCCACCCCAAGTACGAGGTCACCCAGGGCTCGATCACCCTCGACGGTGAGGACGTCCTGGAGATGAGCGTCGATGAACGTGCCCGGGCCGGACTGTTCCTGGCGATGCAGTACCCCGTCGAGGTGCCGGGCGTGTCGATGTCGAATTTCCTGCGCACCGCCGCCACCGCCGTTCGCGGTGAGGCGCCCAAGTTGCGGCACTGGGTCAAGGAGACCAAGGAGGCGATGACCGAACTCGGCATCGATCCGTCCTTCTCCGAGCGCAGCGTCAACGAGGGCTTCTCGGGCGGTGAGAAGAAGCGGCACGAGGTGCTGCAACTCGGACTGCTCAAGCCGAAGATCGCCATCCTCGACGAGACCGACTCGGGTCTCGACGTCGACGCGCTGCGCATCGTCAGCGAGGGCGTCAATCGGTACAAGGAGCGCGAGCATGGCGGGGTCCTGCTGATCACGCACTACACTCGCATCCTGCGCTACATCAAGCCCGATTTCGTGCACGTATTCGTCAACGGACGCATCGTCGAATCGGCCGGTCCCGAACTCGCCGACGAACTCGAGGAGAACGGCTACGTCCGGTTCACCTCGGCCGCTGCTGCGAGCTGACCCGCACCGGGAGGAGGTAAGGCCGTGACCACATTCCCCGACACGGTGGCCGCATCGGGCACAACCGTCCTGGACGTGGGCCGTATCCGTGCGGACTTTCCGATCCTGTCCAGGACCGTCCGGGACGGAAAACCGTTGGTGTACCTGGATTCCGGTGCCACCTCGCAGCGGCCCGTCCAGGTGCTCGACGCCGAGCGCACCTTCCTGACCACGTGCAACGCGGCGGTGCACCGTGGTGCCCATCAACTGGCCGAGGAGGCGACCGACGCCTACGAGGGTGCCCGCGAGACGATCGCCCGGTTTGTCGGCGCCAGTGCCGACGAGATCGTGTTCACCAAGAACGCCACCGAATCGCTCAACCTCGTCACCTATACCTTGGGCGATGACCGCAGCGCCGCCGTGTTCGGCGGCAAGGCCTTGGGCCCGGGCGATACCGTGGTGATCACCGAACTCGAGCATCATGCGAATCTGGTTCCGTGGCAGGAACTCTGCCGTCGCACGGGCGCCACGCTGCGCTGGTTCGGGGTCACCGACGAGGGTCGCATCGACCTCGATTCGCTCGAACTCGACGACACGGTCAAGGTCGTCGCGTTCACCCACCAGTCGAATGTCACCGGCGCTGTCGCCGACGTCGCCGAACTCGTCCGGCGCACCCGCGCTGTCGGTGCGCTCGTGGTACTCGACGCCTGCCAGTCGGTGCCGCACATGGCGGTCGACTTCACCGCGCTCGACGTGGATTTCGCGGCGTTCTCCGGGCACAAGATGTTCGGGCCGTCCGGTGTGGGAGTGCTCTACGGCAAGGCCGATCTGCTCGCGGCGCTGCCGCCGTTCATCACCGGCGGGTCGATGATCGAGACCGTGTCGATGGAAGTGTCGACGTACGCGCCGCCGCCGCAGCGGTTCGAGGCGGGGGTGCCGATGACCTCGCAGGTGGTGGGCCTGGGTGCCGCGGTCGGCTATCTTGACGCGATCGGCATGGACACCCTTGCCGCACACGAACACTCACTGACAGAACGCGCGCTGGAACTGCTCGGCGGGATCAACGGTGTGCGCATCGTCGGCCCGTCGACCGCACACCAACGCGGCGGTGCGGTGTCGTTCGTCGTCGACGGCATCCACGCCCACGACCTGGGCCAGATCCTCGACGACGAGGGCGTCGCGATCCGGGTGGGGCATCACTGCGCCTGGCCGCTGCACAAGCGGTTCGGTGTCGCGGCCACCGCCCGGGCCTCGTTCGCCGTGTACAACACGCTCGCCGAGGTCGATGCACTGGCCGCAGCGATCGTCAAGGCCCAGGACTTCTTCGGGGCGCGCTGATGCGGATGGAACAGATGTACCAGGACGTGATCCTGGACCACTACAA
>NZ_CALLZT010000073.1:0-13700 GCF_937858515.1 uncultured Gordonia sp.
TGAGGGCGAAGCCGATCGTCATCGGTGTACCGTGCACGGTCGCGGGCAGCACGACGGGAGGCGTGGTGCCGCGGGCCGGGGCCACCGACAGGTTCGCGTCCGCGATGGCCATCGTGATGTGGTCGGCGTCAAGGATTTCCAGGGTTCGACGCAGAGCGGTGCCCGATACGATCACGAATGTCGTCGGGTCCGGCAGCCCGGATAGCATCAGTTGATAGTCGGGGTACGGTTCCATCGTTGTCCGGCAATGTAATTGGTTGTCGCCGCAGGTGAAGGTGATGCGGGCCGTCATGTGCTCGATCGTCAGTGTCGGGCAACGCCTGATCGTCGCCAGGTGCGAGCGCAGGTCGTCGACCGAAACCGTTGCAGCCCAACTGGTGTCCCCTGCGTCCGAAACGGCCAGAGTGCGAATCGCCAATCGGACACGGTCGGTGGCCACGAGCGTCAGAGTCCCTGTTGTGCAGTCCGATTCGATGCGGACGGTGTTGAGGATCGTGTGCTGCCGATCGTCGACGGTTGCGGTGAGAACCTGGTCGACGGCCGCGGCGAGCACCGGACCACGTACGGAGACCGGCGCACCGCCACGCGAATCGACGAGATCGGCGATGATGCGGGCACCGCGGTCCCGGGCCAGCGTCGCGTCCTCGGACAGTTGTCTGACGTGGTCGTCGACCAGTTGAGCGGCCTCCGCGGGCGCGGCATCGAGAATGTCCGCGGCGGTACTGAGTGGGGTGGCGATCTCGCGGAGCCGGCGCAGCAACCGCGCTCGTGCAACCTGATCGGGGACGTACCGCCGGTATCCCGATATCCCGTCGATATCGGCCGGGAGCAGCAGCCCGGAATCGGCGTAAAAGCGGAGTGCGCTGGCAGTCAGGCCCGTTACGCGGGCGAACTCGCCGATCGTCATGAGCTGCGGGTCAGATGTCGTCATGGTCACATCGTCCAGTCTCAACCAACGTGAAGGTCAAGTCCCGCGGCACCGCGAGACTCATTTAGCGCGCCACACGCGGGCCGATGCGTGCTTTCAGGCCCCCACGAACCGGAACGGTCACGCCTCACCGCGTGTCACTCCCGAGGTGATCGACGCGGTGGGCCTCCCCCGTCAGATCAGGAATTGTTACCCAACCGCTTTGCAGCCTGGTCCCAATCAGAACCGATGCGCTGATCTGTAAACAGTTCTTCTTGATAGTCCTGAGGAATGAGGCCTCCGGCTATTGCTGCGAGAATAGCGAACGGTTGCATCATCGGATCCTTGAAACGGTAAGTGTACCGCTTCGTCTCGCCGTGCCGAAGAAGGACACAGCCCCGGTCATCACTGATGAAGCTGGAGAGATGACGTGAAAACGCCGGAATATCGTACTTCTTGCCCATAATTCTACTCATCGGCTCCACCACGGACTTCGCAGTGAAATAGCCGAGGCCATCCTTCTTGGCGAGTGCACATGCAGCAAGGACGTGCGGGTAGAGATTCTCCGGCCGAGAACTACGTATCGCCTTATGATAGTCCATCCTGTTGGACACAGCGCTATTGACGACGGCGTCAGTGGACGAGACCACATCTGCGAGCAAGATCTTGTCCCTATCGTCCGCCAACACCAACTCGCCCACCTTCAAAGAGAGTAAGTGTGCATACGATGGTAGCCCTTCTGACAATTTGACAATCCGCTCTACCGCGGCCGACTCAATCTCTATTGATACCGCTTCAAAGCCCTTGTTGACGAGCTCGCGTAACTCGTCAGCTGTCATACGGGGCATTGGCACTTCCTCAATTGCCCGCCAAATAGACTCATGCTCACCAACCAGGCTCTCAATCGAGTCAGCCACGCCAACAATCACAAGCTTTGTCTCGACAGCATGATCAGACAGGGATTTGATAGTGTCCGCTATCAACGATAGCGCATCGTCGTCTTCAACTCGGTCATACTCATCAAGAACGATCACCATCGGGGGTTTTACTCTTGCAAGAATTCGCCGAAGCTGATCCGGATTCAACTTGTCAAATCGTTCGGGAACCTCAGACGACGGGAGACCCAGCTCATCGAAAGCCCGCCTCCAGATCGTATCGAATGTGTCGTCGACCGTGCAGTTGACGCGGACGGCGTAGTCCCTGAAATCCGTCTCGGTCGGCACCAGCAACTCCGACAAGATGTTCGCAAGTGAGGTCTTACCCACACCGCGTTCACCATACAGAATCGCGTGACGGCCGGGCTGGGTAACGGCAGCCGTGATCTGCATGATCTGATCGATGCGGCCAGAGAAGGCCGCCCGCCGATTGACCGGGGTGCTGGGCGTGAACTCTCGGTTGAGTGCCGCGCGGCGCGCGATCTTGGCGTCGATCTCTTCGGGTGTCGGCATCGCACCAGCGTACCGATCGCTCGAATCAACTGCAAGTATATGGCCATCAACTGTTAACAGTTGCCCGTTCGCATACTGTCATCTCCATTTTAGAGCTGCTACGCTTCGGCTGTTCGGGGTGGCATTACTACAAGTAACAACCACTTAACTGTTAAATTCGATGCTGTCGCTGACACAACGCGGTAGGCGTCTGGTCGGTCGCACTCCCCTGCCACCGTCCGGCCGGGCAGGCAATAGGGTGCTGGTATGGGTGCTATCTATATCGTCCGGCACGGCCAGGCCGATCCGAGTGCTTACGGGGTCGCCGAAGCGGCCGACAGTTCGGTGCCGATCGGCAGTCTCACTGACACCGGAGTGATGCAGGCCAAGCTGTCCGGGGCGTTGCTGTCGTCGCTGGTGGCGAAGGTCGATGCCGCGTTCACCGGGACGTTGCCGCGTCAGCAGCAGACCCTCGCGGCGGTGCTCGAGCAGTTTCCGGGGGCACCCGCGCCGGTCGTCGAGGCGGGGTGGGACGAGTACGAGATACCCGATCTGACCGGCGCGGCTACCGTCGACGACTTCCGTGATGGTGCCGCCTACCAGAGGCTGCTCGACGCGCGGCTCGGCGAGTGGATCGACGGCACGCTGGCCCTTCCGGAGGGCAGCAGCCACGAGACGTATGCGGCGTACCGGGAACGGATCCGCAATGCCGCACGCGCCGCTGCCGCCGAAGCAGGGTCGGGCAAGACGGTGCTGGTTGCGTCGTCTGCGGGCACCATCACCGCGCTGATCGCCGAACTGTGGCAGGTGCCCGACGCCCACTGGCCGGTGCTGGCGCGGACGATGGTGAACGCGTCGGTGACCAAATTGATCTCCGGCCGCAGCGGCCTGTCGGTGATCTCGTTCAACGAGCACGCCCACCTCGCCGACCTCGACGGAGGCGTCACCACCTTCCGGTGACGTCGTTCATCTCACCCCGGAGGAGCGCATCACCGCATACGAGCAGTAGCGCCGGGCCGGGTTTGGAACGACTACCGGCGCAGGTGCCGGGCGAAGAAGCGGGCGGTGTCCTCACCGGCGTGTGCCGGGACTCCGCGATGACCACCCATGCTGGCCTGCAACGTCTTCTCCGCCGAACCGAAGGCGTCGAACAGGTCGAGTGCCATCTGCCGGTCGTTGCCTTCGTCGTCCCATTGCAGCAGCACGTGCAGCGGAATGGTGACCTGCCGGGCCTCGTCGAACGTCGATGCGGGGACGTAGCTGCCGGCGAACAGTCCGGCCGCGACGATGCGCGGTTCGGTCAGCGCCAGCCGCACGCCGATGGCGAGGATGCCGCCGGAATAGCCGACGGGGCCGTCGATGTCGGGTAGTGCGTCGAGAAGCCGACTCCATTCGGGGACCGACTGTTCGATGAGCGGTGTGATGAGCCGGTCGACGATGTCGTCGCCGACAGGCTTCCCCGCCGTCACGGCGTGACGCAGGTCGCGACGGGCGGCGTCGACACCGGGCAGCCCAGGGCGTGATCCACTGCCGGGCAATTCGATGGTGGCCGAGGCGAATCCGAGAGCAGCGGATGAACGGGCGCGGCCGAGCAGCCGCGGATACATACCGTCGAGCCCGCCCGGATGACCGAGCAGAATCAGTGGGGCGGTTACGGTGCCGGGCGTCCACAGGATGCCGGGGATCTCACCGAGAGTGAAGTGACGCTCGGCGAGACCATCGTCGAGAACCTGGTGCGAAGTGAAGTGCATTGGTCGAGCCTTTCGAGAGAACCACCCGTAGACCTTGCCGGCAGTTCCGGTTTCCGGAACCGCCGGCAAAGTTTGGCACCCTCAGCCCAACTGCCGTAGACCTGCCGCGATGAACTCGGCCGTCGCCTCGGCGGCGCGTTCGGCACCGTCGGAGGCCGCGCCGGCCAGGGCGCGGTGGGTGATGCCTTCGGCGATGACGCCGAGTTTCAGGTTGGCCAAGGCCAGGTAGAAGTCCCAGTCGCCCAGGTCGATTCCGGCCAGTTCGGCGTAGCGGGCGGCGATGGCGTCGGCCGACGGATAGCGGGTGCTGGTCCAGGCGGCGTCGAAACCGAGGACGGTGTCGAAGACGGGCTGGCGGTAGACGCACATCAGCGCGATGTCGGTGAGCGGGTCACCGAGGGTGGACATCTCCCAATCCACCACCGCCCGAACGACTCCCGGATCATCTTTAGCAAGAATGGTGTTGTCGACGCGGAAGTCGCCGTGCACGATGGTGTTTCGCGACTGCGCGGGCACTCGATCGGACAGCGCCGCCACCAGGGTGTCGACGTCGGCGAGTTCACGCGACTTCACATGACCCCACTGCCGCGCCCACAGTTTCACCTGGCGGGCAGCGAATCCTTCTGGCCTGCCGAAGGATTCGAGACCGACGGCGTGGTAGTCGACGGCGTGCAGCGACGCGAGCGTCGAGATCAGTGCCTCACTGTTGCGGGCGACGTCGTCATCGGACAGTGCGTCGAGGTCCTCGGCCGAACGCACCACCAGACCGTCGACGTATTCGACGACGGTGAACGGCGCGCCGAGCACCGCGCCGTCGGGGTCGACGGCGACAGTCGCCGCGACCGGAACTCCGGTGCCCTGCAGCGCGTAGGTGACGGCCCATTCACGGTTCATATCGTGCGCGGACGGAGTCAGCCCGCCGGTCGGCGGACGCCGCACCACCCACGTCGACTTCCCTTCGGACACAAAGAAAGTCAGGTTCGACTTGCCGCCACTGATGAGGTCGACGGTCAGTTCGCCGGCAACCTCGACACCCTGGTCGAGAAGAAACGCGTGCAGTTTGGCGGAATCGAGTGCCGGGTGACTCATGCCTGTGATCCCTTCTCCTGGTGAGCTTTACGCCAGCGACCCACGGCGCGTCGGGCGATCGCCCAGCGATGCACCTCCGAGGGTCCGTCGTAGATGCGGAACGGCCGCAGCTCGGCCTGCAGCCGGGCCAGCGGCAGATCCTCGGATACCCCGAGCCCGCCGCACATCTGGATGCTGCGGTCGACGATGCGCAAGTAGGCTTCGGCGGCAAAGGTTTTGGCGATGGACGTCTCGTCGGAGGCATGCTTACCGGCATCCAGCTCGTGACATGCCTTGATCAGCAGCGCACGGGAAGCTGCCAAGTCGATCTCGTTGTCGGCGATCATCTGCTGGATCATGCCCAAGTCGGCGAGCTTGCCGCCGAAACCCTCACGCTGCGCGACGTAGTCGACGGCCACATCCTGGCAGCGCACCGCCGAACCCATCCACCGCATCACATGTGTCATCCGGGCCGGCCCGGGGCGCCCCTGCGCGTACCGGTAGCCTTCATCGCCCTCGCCGGGGATGTCCGCGGCGGGAACGAACCCGTCGCTGAATCCGACCTCGCAGTGCCCGCCGATCATCGCCTTGTCGGTGGTGTGGATGTGCCGTTTGACGGTGATGCCGGGGGTATCTCCGGGTGCGAGGAACATGGTGGCGCCACCGCGGTCGCCGGGCGATCCGGCGGTGCGGGCCATGATGATGAAGAAGCCCGCCCCGTCGGCCCCGGTGATGAAGCGCTTCTCGCCGTTGATCTTCCAGCCGCCGTCGACCTTGACCGCCTGGGTGCGCAGGGCACTGGGATCCGAGCCGGCACCCGGCGACGGTTCGGTCATCGCAAAGGCCGACCGGACGATGCCGCGAGCGAGCGGCTCGAGGTAGGTGGTGCGCTGGCGGTCGTCGGCGACGTGCGCGAGCATATGAACGTTGCCCTCGTCGGGTGCACCGATGTGCAATGCGACGGGGCCGAACGTCGAGTAGCCGGCGGCCTCGAAGACGGGCGCCCGGTCGGACATGTTGAGACCGAGGCCGCCGAATTCGACGGGGGCGTGCGGCGCGAACACCCCCGCCTCACGGGCGGCATCGTTAAGGCGACGGCGCACGTCGTCGCCACCCGCGGCGGTGATGTCGCCGTGGAACTCGTTCTCGACAGGCAGGACGTGGTCGCGCACAAACGTCGTCGTCCTGGCGACGAGGTCGGTGACGGACGGGTCGTAGGTCAGGTCAATGGGCAACGGGCTCTCCTGGTACGGCTCCTACCGAGCGATCGCTCGGCGACGGTTTACACCATGCCAGGCCGCCGCCACCGCGTCAACGAAACAGCTATTCCCCCGTGTACTCGACCAGGCAGCGCGCCATGTGCAAGTTGCGCCGGATCAACTCGTCGGCCGCCACCGGACCGTCGACGTTGAACCAGGTGGACACCCCGACGCACATCGTCGACACCGCACGGGCGGCGTCCTTGGGGTACTTGGTGGCAAAGTCGCCCGACTCGACGCCCGCGAACACGATGTCGTCGACCATCCGCTGCTGCCGGTCCCGATGGCCCACGTACGTCGGCTTGTAGGCGGCGTCGAGGCTGCGGATCTCGGTGGACCCGACGAACGCCTGCGCCTGCCGGTACATATGGAACCGCAGCAACGATTCGACAACGGCGTCGAAGCGGGCGACCGGATCACCGCCAGCCTCCGCGACAGCCTGTTCCGAGCGGGTGAGCAGGTCGATCATCGTGCGTTCGAGCAGCCCCTGCAGCAGTGACTGCTTGGACGGATAGTGGTGATAGAGGCCGGGCACCGACAGGTTGGCCCGTGAGGCGATCTCCCGGACCGATGTGCCGTGGTAGCCGTGCTCGGCGAACGTCTCCAGCGCGGCGGCCAGCGGAACCGGTAGTTCGGGCGCACCGAAGTCGCGCCAGCCACCGGATTCGGCGTTTCCCTCGGATTCCGTCGTGGCTGCGTCCTGATCGTCGGTGGCCAGATCTTCCGTACCCGGTCCGTCAAGCGCGCTGCTCATGGGTACAAACATAGTCGCAAACCGACTGCCGACCGAACACTAGCTCCGTTCCGGGCCGTTTCGGCAGTAAAGCTCTAGACCTCGGCCAGGGCACTCCGATCGACCTCGGCCACCGACGTATGACCCGAGAGTCCGAGCGTCAGGTCGAGTTCGGCGATGATGTTGGCGACCACGTCGCGCGCGCCGTCGGCCCCGTCGATGGCCAGGCCGTACATGTGCGGCCTGCCGATGCACGCGGCGTCGGCACCCAGCGCCAGGGCTTTGAAAACATCGGCGCCCGTGTGGATTCCGGAGTCCACCAGCACTTTGATCCGGCCGTCGACGACGGGGGCGATAGCGGCGAGCGCATCGACGGAACCTATCGACCCGTCGACCTGTCGGCCACCGTGGTTGGACACGATGATGCCGTCGACACCGGTGTCGACGGCGCGGCGGGCGTCGTCGGGATGCAGGATGCCCTTGAGGACGATCGGCAGATCGGTGCGCTCGCGCAGTCCTGCGATGTCGTCCCAGCTCAGCGACGGTCGCGAGTAGATCGACAGGAATGTCTGCACCGACTCGCGTGGCTCGGGGGACGGCAGGTTCTTGAGGAACGAGCCGGGAACGTTGCGGGCGATCGAGAACAGCGTGCGGATCGCACCCAGGGTCACCTCCGGCTTCTCGGCGGCCGTCGCCGAACGGATCCGCTCGGCGACGATGTCACGGAAGCGGGCGTCGGAGGTGTATTGGTCGATGCCCTCGGCGCGGGCGAACGGCAGCGAACCCAGGTTGAGGTCCTGCGGACGCCAGCCGAGCATCGTGGTGTCGAGGGTCACGGCGATCGCCGACGCACCCATCTTCTTGGCGCGCATCAAGAAACTGTCGACGAGGTCGTCATCGACAGACCAGTACAGCTGAAACCAGCGCGGTGCGCCCGGCCTGATCCGATCCATTTCTGCCGCAACATCTTCCATCGGTGCACTGCCCTGATTGGAGAAGATGTAGGGCACCCCGAGCTGCGCGGCGGCCTGCCCGATGAGCACGTCGGCGCGCCTGCGCACCAGACCTCCGGCCCCGACCGGGGAGAACAGGACCGGCGCGGGCAGGGTGTCGCCGAACAACTCGATCTCGGTGGAGCGGACCGACACATCGCGCAGCACCCGCGGCACGATCGCGCGACGGTCGAGCGCGGCCCGGTTGGCGCGCATCGTCGACCCCTCGCCGGCGCCACCGGCGATGTACGCCCACGCCCGCTCACTCATCGCCTTGCGGGCGCGACGCTCCAATTCGGCATGGTCGGTGGGCACCTTGGGTTTTCGGCCGTGAATCCCGGCGACGTAGATGTCGTTCTGCTGAATCCGCCCCGCACCGGGCGGTACCTGCTCTGCCATCGGGGCCTGCTCTGCCATGCGGCCATCGTATCGCTGAACGATCAGTCCACTTGTGCCGCAATCACTGACACAGCTCGCTGTCGCAGCGCGGGGTAGCCGACACCGCGGTATCGGGAGCGACCACAGGGACCGGCTCATCGCGCAGCGGATGTTCGATCTCGTCGCGCCACAACCGGGCCGCCAGATAGAACACCAGCGCGCACGGCACCGGCAGCAGGCCGGCCAGCACGAACGTCGCCGTGTACCCGATCGCGTGACTGACCGGTGCGACGATCGCCATCGACAGCGGCAGCAGCGCCACCGATACGAAGAAGTCCAGACTCGACACCCGGCCCAGCAGATGCGGCGGCACCCGCCGCTGCAGGAGGGTGCCCCAGATGACCATCGGGCCGTCGAAAAGCACACCGAGCACGAATGCGGTGACCACGAACATCCACGTACTGTGCGCGAACCCCATCGCGACGAGCGGGACACTGGACACTCCCCAGATCCCGAGCATCAGCGTCAGGTAGCGGCGCGGCATCGGGATCGACGCGAACGCCAACGACGACAACGCGGCCCCGGCCCCGAACGCCATCAGCACCAGCGAATGGTCACCGGCATCGCCGCCGGCACGATCGCGCAGGGCGAACGGCACCAGCACCTCGATCGGACCAATCGTGGCCAGCACCAGGATGGTCGCGAAGAACAGCGTCGCCCACAGCCACGGTGTGCGCCACATGTAGGCGACACCTTCGGCGATGTCGGTGACCACACCCCGGATCGCACCGACTTCGCCGGTGTCGGTGGGTTCGTGGCGGCGGGCGACCGGACCCATCACGACGTAACACCACGCCGACAACACCGAAGCGATGCCCGCGAGGACGATCGCCTGCCCCGGCGCGGCCAGCCCGATGACGGCGCCGGCGATCAGCGGGCCCGCGGCCTGGTTGAACACCGGCCGCATGAAACCTTCAACCCCGTTGGCGGCCTGCAGGTGGGCGGCCTCGACGACGTTCGGCAGCATCGCCGAGTACGCGGGGTAGTACATGCCTGTGGTGACGCCGCTGAGCAGGGCCGCCGCCAGCAGATGCCCGAAGGTCAGCACGCCGGCCATCGACGCCACCCCCACCGACGCGAATGCGACAAGCTTGGTGACCTCCAGGCCGATCGTGATCAGCCGCTGCGACACCCGGTCGGCCAGCACGCCACCGGCCAGCGACGACACCAGCATGCCGACGGCGGTGGTGCCCGACACCAGCGACACCTTGCCCGGCCCTCCACCGAGGTCGATGACCTGCCACACCACGGCGATCAGCCACATACCGTCGCCGAACAGTGCCAGCGCCAGGCCCGCGGCCAGCCACCGGTACTGCCGCGTCCCGAACGGACGCAGCACCCTGGGTAGGTCGGCCTGCGATGTCATCCACCGAGCTTGCCCGATCCTCGCCTGCCGACGCCAATGGTTTTGTGGCGATGTCGTTGGGAGCCACTGGTCACCGGACCCTTCGCGACCCTCGCGACTTCGTCGCTTCGGCCTCAGGGATCAAGATGCTCGGTCACCACCGCACTGCCTCCGTCACGATAATCACGCGCCATGTCTGCGGTTGCGTTTCGCGGCAACCTCTTGATTCGACCGCGCCCGCAACCGACTCGGCTCACCTCAGACATGTCTGCGGTTGCGTTTCGCGGCAACCTCTTGATTCGACCGCGCCCGCGACCGACTCGCCTCACCTCAGACATATCTGCGGTTGCGTTTCGCGGCAACCTTCTTGATCCCTGAGGGCGATGCGACGAAGGAGCGAGCGTCTCGAAGGGTCCGGTGAGCCGCCGTACATGACGCAACAACGAACCGGCGATCAACCGGCTAGGGGCCTCGGTTGTTTCACCGGCGCGTCCTCCGCCAACTCCCGTTGCGGGGCGCGGTCTTTCACCGAGGCCCGCAGGGCCGCAAGCAGGTCCGCAACCTCCGAATCGTCGTCGGATTCGGGTTCCTCGGTTTCCGGGAATGCCTGTCCACCTTCGGATTTGGATTCGATGAGCTTACCCAGTTCGATCTGGTATTTGTCCTCGAACCGGCTCGGATCGAAGTCGGTGGCCATCGTTTCGATGAGCGAGGCAGCCATCTCCAGTTCCTGCGGCCGCAATTCGACGTCGGTGTCGAGGAACTTGAAGTCGGGACGACGCACCTCGTCGGGCCACAGCAGGGTTTGCAGCGTCATCACGCCGTCGATGATGCGTACCACCGCCAACCGCGTCCGGTTGCGCAACGTGAATTCGGCGACGGCGAGCCGGTCGGTCGCCTCGAGCGCTTTCGCGAGCAACGTGTACGCCTTCGGCGATTTCGACGCCGGTTCCAGGTAATACGGCTTGTCGAAATAGATCGGGTCGACCTGCTCGCGGGGCACGAATTCAAGGATGGAGATCTCAGGTGACCGATTGACCGGGAGCGTCGCCAGATCGTCCTTGGTGACGATCACCGTCTCCCCCGAATCGGTCTCGTAGGCGTTGGCGATTTTCGCGTAGTCGACCTCGGTGTCGGTGCCCTCGCGGACGCGGCGGTACCGGATACGGGTGCCGTCGGCGGAGTCGACCTGATGCGAGGTGCGGTCGTGGCTTTCCGTGGCCGAGTACACCTTGACCGGAACATTCACCAGACCAAAGCTGAGATCGCCCTTCCAGATCGAGCGCATGTCGGCCATTGTGCCATCACCGTCAAGATCGCGTCGTGTGTCGAGAGGCGCCGGGCGGGGCGCACAATGGTGGTCATGGCGGGCGACATTCTCGACATCGACGGCCGCACCGTCGCCGTCACCAACCTGGGCAAAGTGCTGTACCCGGCTGATGGCATCCGGAAATACGACGTCATCGACTACTACAACCGCATCGCCGACGTCCTGCTGCCGCATGTGCGGGGCCGCATCATCACCCGCAAACGCTGGCCCGGCGGCGTGCAGTCGGCCGCGTTCTTCGAGAAGCATCTACCCGAGGGCGCGCCCGCGTGGCTCCCGCGGTACTCGGTCGAGCACAGTCAGCGATCCATCACCTACGCCATGGCCGACAACCGCGCCGCGCTGGTGTGGCTGGCGCAGATGGCCGCGCTCGAGCTGCACGTCCCGCAGTGGCGAGTCCCTGTCGGCGAGGAACCGATCACCGCGTCACGTCTCGTCCTCGACCTCGATCCCGGACCCGGGGTCCCGCTAACCGAATGCGCGCAGGTCGCGCTGCTGATCCGGGACATGCTCGACGCCGCGGGCCTACGCTCGTATCCGGTGACCAGCGGCGGCAAAGGCATCCATGTGTACGCCCGGTTCGACCGCCCGTTGTCCCCTGATTCGGCGCGCACCGTGGCCAAGCAGATCGCGACCGGGTTGGCTTCCGCCCATCCGGACACGATCACCGCGTCGATGGCCAAGGCAGTGCGCGAACATCGCGTGTTCATCGACTGGAGCCAGAACAGCGCCTCCAAGACGACGCTCGCGCCGTATTCGTTGCGGGGCCGGGAACGGCCGTGGGTGGCGGCGCCCCGCGAGTGGGCCGAATTGTCCGATCCGGACCTGCAGCAGTTGCTGTACCCCGAGGTTCTGGAGCGGGTCGCCGAGTCCGGGGATCTGCTGGCGGGGCTGGACAATCCGTTGTCGTCTCACGAGAATGTCGCCGATCTGTCCGAGTACCGCAGCAAACGCGACGAGACGAAGACGCCGGAACCGTTCGGCGACGACAACCACCGCCGGACCCCGCGCGAGGTACCGATTTTCGTGATCCAGGAACATCACGCCCGCCGGCTGCACTACGACTTCCGGCTCGAACACGACGGGGTGCTGGTGTCGTGGGCGGTGCCGAAGAATCTGCCGACCGGCCACGATCAGAACCGGCTCGCCGTGCAGACCGAGGACCATCCGCTCGACTACGCGGATTTCTCCGGCGACATCCCGGCCGGCGAATACGGCGGTGGGCACGTCGAGATCTGGGACAGCGGCACGTATGAACTGGAGAAATGGCGCGACAAGGAGATCATCGTCCGGTTGCACGGACGCCGAATCCAGGGCAGATATGTGCTGATCAAGACCGGTGAACGCAATTGGCTGGCGCATCTGATGCACGACGAACCGCGCCCCATCAAGGCCGACCTGCACGATCCGCGGCCGATGCTGGCCGTCGACGAACCGATCGACGGTCTCGACGCACGGGACTGGGCGTTCGAGGGGAAGTGGGACGGGTATCGGGTGCTGGTGCGTTCGGTGGGTGGTGAGTTCCGGCTGTCGTCGCGATCGGGCCTGGATCTGACCGCAGAATTTCCCGAGTTGCGCGGCATCGTCCAGGAGTTGGGCCTGCTCGATGTGGTGCTCGACGGTGAGGTTGTGGCGATCGACTCGTCGGGCCGTACCAATTTCACCATTCTGGCCTCGCGCGGTACGACCGCCGAACCGTACCGGCTGCGGTTGCTGCTGTTCGACATCCTGTACCTGAACGGCAAACAACTTCTCGATGTGCCCTGGTCACGGCGTCGGCAACTGCTCGACGAACTCGCGCCGCTGTTCGCGAAATCGCCTTACACGGAGGTGCCCGCACTACTGGAAGGTTCGGGCGCCGACGCCGTCGCACACAGCCGCGAACACAACTACGAAGGCGTCGTCGCCAAGCTGCGCACCTCCGTCTACCAGCAGGGACGACGGTCGACGCAGTGGCGCAAACACAAGAACTGGAACGACATCGAGGTGGTGATCGGCGGCTGGCGACCGGGTAACGGCAACCGCGCCGACACCATCGGGTCGTTGCTGTTGGGGCTGCCGGAGGAGACTGGTCTGCGATATGTGGGGCGCGTGGGCACCGGTTTCACCGACGCCCAGCTGCGGTCGCTCGCCGACGAACTGGAGCCGCTGCGAATCCGCATCTGCCCGTTCATCGACGCCCTCGACCGGCCCGTCGCGTCGACGGCGACGTGGGTGCTGCCCAAGCTGGTCGGTGAGGTGCGGTTCATGGACTGGACGTCGACGGGGCATCTGAGGCATCCCAGTTGGCGGGGTATCCGGCGCGACAAACTGCCCGGCGACCTGTAGCGAGGCAAACCGTGCGTCCATCAATGTGCTTCAGCGAAGTCGGAGGACTAGGGTGTCTGAGATGTTCGTAGTCGCCCACATCAGCGACCTGCATTTCAACGGCTCGGAACACCACCGCAGCCGCG
>NZ_CALLZT010000074.1:0-24491 GCF_937858515.1 uncultured Gordonia sp.
CGGTCGACGAAGCCCTGCAGGCCGCCTTCGTAGCCGTTGATGTACTGGATCACGCCACCGGTCCAGGCCGGGAAGCCGATGCCGAAGATGGAACCGATGTTGGCGTCGGCCACCGAGTTGAGCACACCCTCGTCGAAGCACTTGACGGTTTCGAGGGCCTCGGCGAAGAGCATGCGCTCCTTGAGATCTTCGAGCGGGATCTGCGTGCTGCCCGACTTGAACTGCTCGCGCAGACCCGGCCACAGCAGACCGCGCTTGCCGTCGGCGTAGTCGTAGAAGCCGGCGCCGTCCTTGCGGGACGCGCGACCGTTCTCGACCATCCAGTCGACCACGGCGTACGAGCCGTGCGACGGGACCGGCAGACCCGCAGCCTCGGCGGCGGCGTTGGTCTCGGTGCGGATCTTGTGCATCAGCGTCAGCGTCAGCTCGTCCGAAAGCTGAAGCGGCGGAGCGGGATAGCCCGCCTGCGAACCGGCCTGCTCGATGAACGCCGGCTCGATGCCCTCACCGACAGCCGCGAGAGCCTCGTTGATGAAAGTGCCGATGACGCGGCTGGTGAAGAAGCCACGGCTGTCGTTGACGACGATCGGGGTCTTGCGGATCTGCAGCGTGTAGTCGATGACCTTGGCCAGCACCGCATCCGAGGTCTTCTCACCCTTGATGATCTCCACCAGCGGCATCTTGTCGACGGGCGAGAAGAAGTGGATTCCGATGAAGTCTTCCTGACGCTTCACACCGTTCGCGAGCAGCGTGATGGGCAGCGTGGAGGTGTTGGAGCCCAGGATGGCGTCGGGTTCGACGATGTCCTCGATCTCCTGGAAGACCTTGTTCTTGACCTCGACCGACTCGAACGCGGCCTCGATCACCAGGTCGACGCCCTTGAAGTCCTCGGCCTTGTCGGTCGGGGTGATCCGGGCGAGCAGTTCGTCGCCCTTCTCCTGGCTGAGTTTGCCCTTGGCGACGCCCTTTTCGACGAGCTTGACCGAGTAGCCCTTGCCACGTTCGGCGTTCTCGAGCGAGACATCCTTGAGGACGACCTCGATACCGGCCTGCGCCGAGACGTACGCGATGGCCGCACCCATCATGCCCGCGCCGATGACGCCGACCTTCTTCGCGGTGTACTTGTCGTAGCCGTCGGGCCGCGAGCCGCCGCTGTTGATGTGCTGCAGATCGAAGAAGAACGCCTTGATCATGTTCTGCGCGACCTGACCGGTCACCAGCGAGATGAAGTAGCGGGTCTCGATCTCGTCGGCGGTGGCGACGTCGACGTAGGCGCCTTCAATGGCCGCGGCCATGATCGCCCGGGGGGCGGGCATGTTGGCACCCTTGAGCTGCTTGCGCAGGATCGCCGGGATGGCCGGCAGGTTGGCCGCGAACGCCGGGTTGGTCGGCCCGCCGCCGGGGATCTTGTATCCCTTGACGTTCCAAGGCTGCTGCGCTTCGGGGTTGGCCGCGATCCACGCCTTGGCGGCGGGGATCAGCTCGTCGATCGAGGACACGACCTCGTCGATCAGGCCGATCTCCTTGGCCTTGGCGGGCTTGAACCTGGTGCCCTGCAACAGAACACTCATCAAAGCGTTCTGGATGCCGAGCAGCCGGACGGTGCGCACGACGCCGCCGCCGCCGGGCAGCAGGCCGAGGGTGACCTCGGGCAGACCGATGACATTGCCGCGCACGTCGGCCGCGATGCGGTAGTGCGTGTGCAGCGCGATCTCCAGGCCACCGCCGAGGGCGGCGCCGTTGATGGCGGACACGACCGGCTTGCCGAGGACCTCGACGCGCCGCAGCACCGCCTTCATCTCGTTGGTGGTCGCGGTCATCCGGGCCGCGATCTCCTGCTTGGTCTCGGTCTGCTCGGCGGTCATGTCCTTGAGATCGCCGCCGGCGAAGAACGTCTTCTTGGCCGAGGTGAGCACCACACCAGTGATCTCGTCCTTCTCGGCTTCGAGACGATCGACGGTCGCCTTCATCGAATCGGCGTACAGCGCATTCATGGTGTTGGCGCCCTGGTTGGGGTCGTCCATGGTGAGCACGACGATGCCGTCATCGCCCTTTTCCCACCGGATCATGTTGTCACTCATTGTCTTTCAAGTTTCCTTTACAAACCGCGGGTCAGAGACGCTCGATGATGGTGGCAACGCCCATACCGCCGCCGATACACAGGGTGACCAGGCCGTAGCGGCCGCCGGTGCGCTCGAGCTCGTCGAGGCAGGTACCGAAGATCATCGCGCCGGTCGCGCCGAGCGGGTGACCCATCGCGATGGCGCCGCCGTTGACGTTGACCTTCTCGTGGGGGATGTTGAGGTCCTTCTCCCACTTCATGACCACCGACGCGAACGCCTCGTTGAGCTCGTACACGTCGATGTCGTCGACGGTCAGGTTGGCCTTCTTCAGCGCCAGCTCAGTGGCCGGGGTGGGGCCGGTGAGCATGATGGTGGGCTCGGAACCGACCTCGGCGAAGGTGACGACGCGGCCGCGCGGGGTCAGGCCGTTGCGCTTGCCCGCCTCTTCGCTGCCGAGCAGCACCAGGCCGGCGCCGTCGACGATGCCGGAGCTGTTGCCGCCGGTGTGCACGAAGTTGATCTTCTCGACGTTCGGGTACTTCTGCAGTGCCACGGAGTCGAAGCCGGCCATCGCGGCCAGTCCGGCGAATGCCGGGCGCAGCTTGCCGAGGCTCTCGACGGTGCTGCCGGGGCGGCGGTGCTCGTCATTGTCGAGCAGCACGACACCGTTGAAGTCGCGGACCGGAACCACGGACTTGGTGAAGTAGCCACTGTTCCAGGCCTTTTCGGCGCGAGCCTGGGATTCGGCGGCAAACGCGTCGACGTCCTCGCGGGAGAAGCCCTCCATGGTGGCGATCAGGTCGGCACCGATGCCCTGCGGCACGATGTACTGGTCGTACGCGGTGGTGGGGTCGGTGAACAGCGCGCCGCCGTCGCTGCCCATCGGCACGCGCGACATCGACTCGACACCGCCGGCCAGGACCAGGTCGTCGAAGCCGGAGGCGACCTTGGCGGCGGCGAGGTTGGTGGCCTCCAGGCCGGAGGCGCAGAAGCGGTTGATCTGGGTGCCGGGCACGGTCTCGGGCAGCCCCGACAGCAGCGCCGCGGTGCGGGCGATGACCGCGCCCTGCTCACCGACGGGCGACACGACACCGAGGATGACGTCGTTGACGTCGGCCGGGTCGAGACCACCGTGGCGGGCCAGGACCTCGTTGATCAGGCCGGACGCGAGATCGACGGGCTTGACGCCGTGCAGCGAACCTCCGCGCTGTTTGCCACGGGGCGTACGGATCGCCTCGTAGATGAATGCTTGCTCGGCCACGTTCTGGTTCCTTTCACACGAACAGTGGGTGATAACGAACCCAGACTAACGCCGAATAACTTATTTGGCTATACCCGGTGGTCAACGTCTTCTGATGCCAGGAGTTCTAGGCTATGGTCGGTTCACCATGACCGAGCAGACCACCCCGCGGCGTATCCGGCCGGCAGACCGCAAGAGCCAACTCGCCGCGCTCGCGAGCGCTCTGTTCGCCGCGCACGGATACGCCCACGTCTCCGTCGCCGACATCGCCCGGGCCGCGGGGGTGACGGCGCCGTCGGTGTATCGGCACTTCGCTGACAAGCAGGCCCTGCTGGTGGCAGCGGTGCTCACCGGCGGCGACAGGCTGCAGGCATGCACCGACCGCGTCCTGAGCCGGCCGGAGTGTGCGCTCGACGACCTGGCCGACGAACTCGCCGAACTCGGTGTCGACTACCCGCAGGCGGTGTCGATGTGGCGGGCCAACAGCGCGTTTCTGACCGAGGATCAGAACACCGAGATCCTGCTGCGCACCCGCGAGATCGTCGAACGCTGGGGCGCGGTCATCCGCGCCAACCGGCCGCAGCTGGGTGATCGGGCCGCGGTGCGGGTGGCGTGGGCGGTGCTCAGCGTCGCGGGCAGCCTGACGGTCCACCACACCCGGCTCAGCAACACCCGCGCGAAAGCAGCACTGCACGAACTGATCTCACGAACACTCGTCCTCGACACCGACACCGCGCCACCGTTCACCGCACCCACCCTCCCGCCGTCGGGTGAACGCACCCGGCGCGACGAGATCCTGGACGCCGCGAGCGAACTGTTCGCCGACCGCGGCTACACGGCCGTCGGCATCGACGATATCGGTGCGGCCGTGGGCATCTCGGGCCCCAGCGTGTACAACCATTTCCCCTCCAAGCTCTCGATTCTGGTGTCGATCACCCGGCGCAGCGCCACCACCCTGGAGGCGGGGGTGATCGCCGCGTACGCCCGCACGAGCCGGCCGGGGCCGCTGCTGCGGGGGCTGGTGGATTCGTACGTCGCGGCCATCACCACCTCACCCGACCTGGTCGTCGGTTTCCGCAGCGCACGCATCCTGCCCGCCCAGACCGACACCTCCGAACACCTCGACAGCCAGCGCCGCTACGTGCGGCGATGGATCGATCTGCTCCGCGATGTGCATCCCGGACTGCCTTCCGAGGAGGCCGCGGTGGCCGTACACTCGGCTCTGTCCATCGTGAACGACGCCGTCGGCATGCGCCGCGGAACCGCTCGCGACGAGTTCACCGCTGAGATGGCGTATCTCATGAAGGGGGTTCTGGGTGTCTGAGCAGGGGGTTCGGAGTGCCTGACCATGCCGACTCCCGACTGGCCGCCCGGCGTGTGGCAGATCGCCTCCGGCGCAAGGAGACCGAGCCCGTCGACGATGTCGTCACCGAGCGCATTCTGGTCCCGCCGCCGATGTACAACCCCGACCCCGAGTACACCCGGGAGGAACTGGTCGCCGCGCTGCGGGTGCCGCCCGAGGAGGCGGACCGGATCTGGAACGCCTTCGGGTTCGCCCAGTACGAGACCCCGGACAAGATCTTCTCGCAGGCCGATCTGGATGCGCTCAAGCTGTTCGTCGGCCCCGAATCGTGCCTGTCTCTGCGGTCACAGATCGCCGCCGCGAGGGCGATCGGCCAGATGACCACGCGGCTGGCGGACTGGCAGGCCGAGCAGATCGCCGAGCTCGCCGCCAATCCCGAGTTCACGATGCCGCTCACCGATGCCATCGACGCGCTCGCCCACGTGCAGAACCTCATCTGGCGGCGGCATCTGGATCTGAACCTGCGCCAGGACATCGAGCAGCCCAACGACGAGCAGGTCGACACGGTGGTCGGTTTCGTCGACATCGTCGGATACACCAGCCTGTCGCGGCGGATCGCACTGTACGAGCTCGAGGATCTCCTCGAAGGTTTCGAGGAGAACGCGCACGAGGTGGTGGCCGGGCACGGCGGCAAGGTCATCAAGACCCTCGGCGACGCGGTGATGTTCACGGTGCCCTCCCCCACCGAGGCCGCGCTCATCGGCACCACGCTGCAGGCCCTCGCCGACGACGACATCCTGCCCGCGATCCGGGTGGGCCTGGCCCGCGGCCATATCCTGACCCGCCTCGGCGACGTATTCGGCGAACCGGTCAATATCGCTGCCCGCCTGTGTGGTTCGGCGTATCCGGGCACTGTTCTGGTCGATGAGATCCTCGCCGAGGACCTCAAGAACGACGGCGGCGACGCGTTCCGCATCCGGTCCATCCCGCCGCTCAGCGTCCGTGGCTATCGGCGCCTCAAGGCCTTCAACGTGGAGCCTGCGAAACCCCGCAAGAGCCGCAAACACAAGAACTCCGACGAGGCTGACGACGAATAGTCTTCGGGTACAACATTTTTGCACTCGTCCTGACGCCGGGTCAGGACACCCGGACGCTCCGGCGTCGCCGTCGCGGACCCGATGCGGCCGCGATAACGCGCTCCACACCGGGCCGCATCCACCGATTCAGGTAGTCACGCAGTTCCAGTTCGCCCCTACGTTCTCCGCGTGATCGGGCGATCGCGTCCATGACGTGCAAGGCCCACTCCGCCAGTTCGGAGACGTCGTCGTCACCCAGACCGATTGCGCGCCAATCGACTCCGCAGTTCTCGAGCAGGTTCACCGCGAACGCCACCGAGGTCTCGTCGGTGATCGATCCGGTGAACACACCGGTGATGGTGCCCTCGCCGAGCAGGAAGCCGACCACCCTGTCGTCCCGGATGATCTCGGCGCCGATCACGGCCAGTTCGACGACGACGCCGGCCGGGTCGTCGATCTGGCGGACGTTCAGCAGCATGTCGTACATCCGGCGCCCCGCGTCGATGGCGACCGCGGTCAACAGCGCCTCGGTGCTCGGAAAGTAGCGGTACACGGTCTGCCGGGTGACCGACAGCCGTCGCGCGACCTCACTCAGCGACAGTTGCGGGTGCTCACTGTCGGCTATTGCGGTGCGGCATGCCTCGATGATCCGGGCTCGCGCCTCGTCGTCGTCGGCCGGAAGCTCACCGCCCCATCCAGTCCTGCGCACCGCCGCCCTCTTCCTGTCTAGCCCGGGAAATACCCGGGCCGCCCGTTTCACACCATCTGCACCTTCTCATGATCCGCCCTCCGGGGAGAGTTCGCACGGACCAGAAGTCGCATATTGAACATACAGCACTACTCATGGTTGTATGTTCTACAGATCACACACCATGTGGCATAACTGTATGTTCAGAATTCACGGAGCAGCAAGGAGGTAGGCGATGGCCGGCGCACTCGACGCACCACCGGGCGCTGCCCTCCGTTCGCAACTGCGACGCTCGGCGACCACCGGCCGGCGTCGTATCGCCGCAGGTCTCGATGGTGCGGGCCACTTCTACGCGATGTCCCTGGACACGTTCCGCTACACCTTCTCCCGGCCCGTGCAGGTGCGCGAGTTCATCGACCAGGTGTGGTTCATCGCCCGCGTGTCCACCTTCCCGACGGTGCTGGTGGCGATTCCGTTCACCGTGCTGGTGACCTTCATCCTCAACATCCTGCTGCGCGAGATCGGCGCCGCGGATCTGAGCGGGGCGAGCGCGGCATTCGGCACGATCACGCAGATCGGGCCGATGGTCACGGTGCTGATCGTGGCCGGTGCCGGCGCTACCGCGATCTGCGCCGATCTGGGTTCGCGCACCATCCACGACGAGATCGCCGCCCTGGAGGTGATGGGTGTCGACCCGGTGAAACGTCTTGTGGTGCCACGGGTCTGGGCATCGGCGTTCGTGGCGATCTTGCTCAACGGCCTGGTGTGCACCATCGGCATCGTCGGCGGTTTCGTCTTCTCGGTCCTGTTCCAGGGCGTCAACCCGGGCGCGTTCACCGGCAACCTCACGCTCCTGACGGGGCTGTCGGAGTTGGTGATCGCGGTGGTCAAGGCAGGCCTGTTCGGTCTGCTCGCCGGTTTGGTCGGCTGCTATCGCGGGATCACCGCACGCGGCGGACCGCAGGGCGTGGGCGAGGCCGTCAACGAGACCGTCGTGTACGCGTTCATCGGGCTGTTCGTGGTGAATGTTCTCGTGACCGCGGTCGGCGTGAAGGTGACGGGGGGCTGAGGCATGGCAGTGATCGGATACGACCGTCTCGTCCGCGGGCGGCAGCGCCTGCGGGCCCTGTCCACCGCCGCCGACGAACTCGGCGGCCAGATGAAGTTCTTCGTCGACACCGTCGGTCACACCCCCACCGCCCTGCGCCACTACCGCAAGGACGTTCTGCGGCTGATCGCCGAGATCGGCATGGGCACAGGCGCTCTCGCGGTGATCGGCGGAACCGTGGTGATCGTGGCGTCGCTGACGCTGTTCACCGGCGGCACCATCGCCATTCAGGGCTACAGTTCACTCGGCGACATCGGCATCGAATCGCTCACCGGCTTCCTGGCCGCCTTCATCAATGTGCGCGTGGCCGCGCCGGTGGTCGCCGGGATCGGGTTGTCGGCCACCATCGGTGCGGGGTCCACGGCTCAGCTCGGTGCGATGCGGATCGCCGAGGAGATCGACGCACTCGACTCGATGGGCATCCGGCCGCTGCCCTACCTCGTCAGCACCCGGCTCATCGCCGGCACCCTCGTGATCATCCCGATGTATTCGGCGGCGGTCATCGCCTCCTTCTACTCCTGCCGTTTCGTCACGGTCACGGTGTTCGGCCAGTCCGGCGGGCTCTACGACCACTACTTCCGCACGTTCCTGCAGCCCGGTGATCTGCTCTGGTCGTTCCTTCAGGCGATCCTGATGGGTGCGGCGGTGATGCTCGTGCATACCTACTACGGCTTCACCGCATCCGGCGGGCCCGCGGGGGTGGGTCGTGCGGTGGGCCGTGCGGTGCGTACCTCACTGATCGTGGTCGTCTGTGTCACGCTGCTGATCTCGCTGGCCGTGTACGGTCCCACCGGCAACTTCCATCTCTCCGGGTAGCCATGACGACAACGACGCATCCCAAAGCCTATGCGGCAGCACTGATCCTGATCCTGGTTTCGGTGGTCACCGTGGCACTGCTGTCCTTTCGCGGCGATTTCACCTCCACCGACCGCGTGTCGGTGATGAGCACGCGCAGCGGTCTGCTTCTCGGCGCAGGTGCCAAGGTGAAGTTCCGCGGCCTGGAGATCGGCCGGGTCACCGAGGTCACCCCACAGGACGATCAGGTCCGGCTGACCCTGGCGGTCGATCCGGCACGACTGCGTTCGATCCCCGGAAATGCCCGCGTATCAGTGGTCTCCACAACAGTTTTCGGTGCCAAATACGTCGCCTTCGTCGATCCCCCGACCACCGACGGCACCCACCTGCGGCCCGGCGCCACCATCAACGCCGACGACGTCACCGTCGAGATCAACACCGTCTTCCAGAATCTCACCGGTGTCCTGAAGCAGATCGAACCGGAGAAGCTCAACGAAACCCTGTCGGTACTGTCCACCGCGATCGGCGGCGACCGCGGTAAGCAACTCGGCGACTCCCTCGACATCTACGCCGACCTGGTCGGCCGGCTGCACCGCGATCTGCCCGCCGTCCGCGACGACATCGACGGAATATCCGGGGCGGCAAAGGCTTACGCGCCCGCCACCCCCGCGATCATGGCGACCCTGAGAAACCTCTCGACCACCGCGAAAACTCTGACCGACGAGCAACGCAACTTCGATCTGATGCTCACCAATGTCACCGGCCTGGCGACCACCGGCACCACCGTGGTGAACACGAACGCCCAGGCCGCCTCCCGGGCCCTGGATCTGTTGCGGCCCACCACCGCCCTGTTCCAGACCTACAGCCCCGCATTGAACTGCCTCATCGACGGTATGGACATCCTGTTGCAGAAGGGCCTGCCCTCCCTGGGCGGCGCATCGCCCGGCATCCGGCTCAGTGTGTCTTTCCTGCAAGGGGTTCCGCTGTACGGATACCCGGGGAACCTGCCCAAGGTGAACGCTAAGGGCGGACCGAACTGCATGGGGCTGCCACGGATTCCCGTGGGCACCAAGGCGAAGTACCTCGTCACCGACACCGGCGTTAATCCGTTCCGGGGCGAACCGGCAACATCCCAGTGGCACACCGAGGATCTGATGACCATGCTGCTCGGCCGACCGAAAGGCGTCCGATGAGCCGCGTAGCCGGGCGGCGCAGCCCCGCCGTACCGATCAAAGTGGGCATCTACACGGTGACGATGCTGTTGATCCTGACCGCGCTCATCGTGGTCTTCGGCGACTTCCGCAGCGCCACCACCACCCGCTACACAGCCCTCTTCACCGACTCGTCGGGACTGACCGCGGGACAGAACGTGCGCGCGGCCGGTGTGCGGGTCGGCAAGGTACAGTCGGTGACGCTGCGTCCGGACGCCACGGTGTCGGTCTCCTTCACCGTCGACGACACCCGTCCCCTCGACACCCGCACCGAGGTGGCGATCAAGTACGAAAACCTCACCGGTGACCGCTATCTGGCGCTGTCACCGGGCACGTCCGGACAGACCCGCCCGCTGACGGCGGGTGCGGTCATCCCGGCCGATCGCACCACACCCGCTCTCGACATCAACTCCCTGGTGGGCGGTTTCAAACCACTGTTCGCCTCCGTCGACGCCGACGACATCAACGAGCTGACCTCCTCCCTCGTCGCCGTCCTGCAGGGCCAGGGCTCGACGACGGCGAGCCTGCTCCAGCACCTCGGCTCGCTGACTTCTTCTCTGGCCGAGCAGGATTCGGTGATCGGTGATGTCGTCGACAACTTCAACACCGTGCTGGGCACCGTCGAGACCAACCGCGGCAAGGTGTCGGCGGCGGTCGTCGACCTCGAACAACTCATCCACGAGTTCGCCGCCCGCCCCGACCCGCTCGGCGCCGTCATCGACCGGCTCCGCCAGGCGACCGAGTCGACGACCGACCTGCTCGCCACGGTCCGCCCCGACCTGGCCGCCACGGTGAAGCAGATCGACCGGCTGGCGGGCAATCTGGATGCCGACAAGGACGAACTGGCCAAGGTGATCTCGTCGCTGCCCGCCGCGTACAAGCGGCTGGCGCGCATGGGTGCCTACGGTTCGGTGTTCCAGCTGTACGCGTGCGGTGCGACGCTGCGGCTGAGCGACCCGAACGGTGACAACACCGACATCCCGCTCCTGAATCAGACCGTCGGCAGGTGCGCCCCATGAATGGATACAGCGTGAAAGGATTCAGGGATCTCCCTACCTTCCGCGAGATGCCCCGGCGGCGCATCGCGGCGATCGGAATCGGACTGACCATGGCACTGGTGCTGGCCGGGCTGTTCTACGACAAGATCCCCACCTTCGGCGGTACCGACTCACACCAGGCCTACTTCGCCGAGATCGGCGGTCTGCGGCCGGGCGACAAGGTGCAGATCTCCGGTGTCGACGTCGGTAAGGTCAGCTCAATCAAGCTGGCCGGCAACAAGGTTCGTGTGTCATTCACCGTCGACTCGCCGGTGCCCCTCGGTTCGGGTACCCGTGCCGCGATCGTCACCACCTCGGTGCTCGGCAAACGCGGCCTGCGCCTACAACCCCGCGGTGCCGGCCGGCTGGGTTCGGACCCGATACCGCTCGAACGCACAACCGCTCCCTACTCGCTGACCGACGCACTCGATGACGCCGGCTCCACACTGGGCAAGGCTGACGCCGCCGACATCGACGGGGCACTACGCAGCCTCAACGACGTACTCGATGAGGCCGCACCGGAATTGGGCCCGGCACTGCGCGGCGTCGGGGATCTGTCGAAGACGATCGGCGATCGCGACAAGCAACTGCGCACGCTCCTGACGCGCAGCCGCGGCGTCACCTCGATCCTGTCCGACCGGAGCAAACAGCTCAATCAGCTCCTGCTCGACGGCGCGTACCTGATGCGCGAGCTGGCCGGCCGGCGTGACGAACTGACCCGGCTGATCATCGGCGTTCGTTCACTGGCGCAACAGATCTCGGCGACTATCCGTGGGAACAAGGCCCAGATCACCCCGGCACTGACGAAACTCCAATCGGTTCTCACAGTGCTGGAAGATCAGAAAACCGCTATCTCCCAAGCCATTCCGGGACTGCGGAACTTCTCGATGTCGCTCGGCGAATCGGTGGCCACCGGACCGTTCTTCACCGCGTTCACCGCCAACCTGGTGCCGGTGATCTACTTCCAGCCGCTCGTCGACGCCCTGGTGGCCGACGCCGATCGCAAGGGTGGGCGATGACCGTGTTCTCACGTAAACGCATGACCCTCGCAGCTGCCGTCTGCGCCGTCGTTCTCGTCGCGGTCGCAGCGGTCTGGTGGATCACGGGTACACGCGGCCCCGGTGACTACCGGATCACCGCACACGTCGAATCCTCCACCGGCATCTACGCCGGTGACGAGGTGACCGTCCTCGGTGTCCCGGTCGGCACCATCGAACGCATCGAGCCGCGTGCTCTCGACGTCGCGGTGATCCTGCGCGTCGACGGCGACGTCGACCTGCCCCAGGACGTCGGTGCGGCAGTCGTCGCCCAGAGCCTCGTCGCCGGACGCACCCTCGCGCTGACCCCCGCCTACACATCCGGCCCGAAGCTGGCGCGCAACGCGTCGATCCCCTTGTCCCGCACTACCGTTCCGATGGAGTGGGACGACATCAAGAACGCCCTGTCCGACGTCACCAAGGCAATCGGTCCACAAGGTGACGGAGATCCAGGTTCGGCCGCGACGATCGTCTCGACCGGCGCCGACACCCTCGCACCGCACGCGCAGACCATCAACGACACGATCGGCCTGCTGTCGGAGGCCATGTCGACCATCTCCGACGGCCGCGCCGACCTGTTCGCGGTGGTGCGCAACCTGCAGGTGTTCGTCACCGCGATGCGCGGCAGCAACGAGCAGGTCGCCGATCTGCACCGCGATCTCGCGACCGTCACCTCGGTCCTCGGTGACAACCGCCGCACCATGGGCGAGGCGATCGCCGCCGTCGACGATGTGCTCGGCGAGGTCACCGAGTTCGTCAACACCAACGGCGACAAGCTCACCGGTAACGTCGAGTCGCTGACCGCGCTGTCGCAGGTGCTCGCCGATCAGCGCGTCAACATCGAGGGCATCCTGCATCAGGCGCCCACCCAGGTGGTGAACTTCTACAACATCTATAAGCCCGCGCTCGGGGTGATGACCGGCGTGTTCGCCGCACCCAACTTCGAGAACCCGATCCACGCCGTGTGCGGCGGTCTGGCGTCGGTGGGGCAACCGAACAGCCGCCGCGCCGCCGACCTGTGTGTGCAGTATTTCGGTACGTACCTGCGGACCCTGACCACCACCTACCCCAACATCATGACCAGCCCGTCGCGGTCGAGCTTCTCCGATCCCGGCCAGCTCATCGAGAGCGTTCCCGGAGTGACCTCGTCGGTGCCGGGTATCAGCGGCCCGCCGCCGGCCCGCAACAAGGTGCCCAAGACGCTGGCGTCGCTGCTGCTCGGGGAGGGATCCCGATGAAGCGCCGGATGAACTATCTGATCTCGCTGGTCATCGCCGTGATCACGGTGTCCTCATGCGGCTGGCAGGGTATCGAGTCGGTGCGGATGCCCGGCGGCGCCGGCCGTGGCGACGGCGCGTTCAGTGTCGTCATCGAGATGCCCGACGCCACCACCATCTCCGTCAATTCGCCCGTACTGGTCAACGACATCGAGGTAGGCCGGATCACCGCGATCTCGTTGCAGGACTGGCACGCCCGCGTCCGCATCAGTCTCGACGGCGACGTCGACCTGCCGAAGAACGCAACCGCCACCATCGGCCAGACCAGTCTGCTGGGTTCCCAGCATATTTCGCTGTCACCACCGGACAAGGCCGCCGATACCGGCCGGCTCGCCGACGGAGACGTGATCCCGCTGGAACGTGCGTCGGAGTATCCGACCACCGAACAGACCCTGTCGGCGCTCTCGCTCATCGTCAACGGCGGCGGCCTGGCGCAGGTGGGCGATATCGTTCACGGCGCCAACGACATTCTGGGCGGACGCACCGACAAGCTACGCACCCTCCTCAAGCAGCTCACCTCCCTGACGGCCACCATCGACCGACGCCGCACCGCCATCACCACCGCATTGTCGGGCCTCGACCGGATCGCGGGCACGATGGCCGCCGAGAACCAGACCCTCGACACGGCGATCAACCGGATCACCCCGGCCGTCAAAGAACTCTCGGAGCGCCGCGGAACTCTCGACGACGCGCTCACCGCCCTCGACGAATTCGGCACGGCCGCTAACAATCTCATCACCCGCAGCGCCGACGACCTCGAAGCCAACGTCGCCTCGCTGCATCCGACGCTCAAGGCGCTCGCCGACACCGGCAAGTCGCTGACCAACTCCCTGGATTTCATGTTCACCCTGCCGTTCCCGATCAGCAGACTCGACCGGGTGGTGCGCGGTGACTTCGCCAACCTGTATGCGCTGCTGGACTTCTCGGTCCCCCGGGTGCGCTCGGACCTGCTGCGCGGAACGCCGCTGGGCCGCACGATGGCCGGGCCCACCGGCGCACTCGGACGTAACGCGGGCACCGCCGCCGACCGGTCCGATCCGCGGACCCGCCCGATCCAGTCCACGAAGAAGGCGCGGGGAGGCCGCTGATGCGCACCAAGATTCGCGTACAACTGGCGCTGCTGACCATTCTCGCGGTGGTGTCGGTATCGGTGATGGCGTTCGGCTATCTGCGGGTGCAGGATTCGTTCGGCTTCAACAAGATGACCGTCTCGGCCGAACTTCCCGAGGCCGCGGGCCTGTACAACCGGGCCAATGTCACTCTGCGCGGGCATACCATCGGGCACGTCGACCGCCTCGACCTGAGCACCACCGGTGTCGTGGCCGTGATGCGGATCGACAAGCGCCGCATCCCCCGCACCGGTCTGCGCGTCGACGTGCATTCGATGTCGGCGGTCGGTGAGCAGTACATCGATCTGGTGCCGACGACGGCGTCGGGTCCGACCCTATCCGACGGCGATGTGCTGCCCCAGTCGGCGGCGACGATCCCCGCGCAGGTCGGTCCGCTGCTCGACCAGGCCAACGCGCTCCTCGCCGAAATCCCGCAGGGCCGCCTGCGGACGATGATCGACGCGATGTTCACCGCGTTCGACGGGACCGGGCTGGATCTGGTGAGCGTGGTCGATTCGACCCGGGCAATCGCCGATGAGGTGGCCAAGAATCCGGACGGAATAGAGGCACTCGTCGAGCAACTGGGCCCGTTCCTGAAACCGCACGCCGAGTCCGCCGACGAGATCACCGCCTGGGCATCGCAATTATCTTCGGCCACAGCCGAACTCCGCGACAAGGACGACGCGGTACGCCGCATCATCGCCAACAGCCCCCGAACCGCGCAAACCGCACAGCAACTCCTGGAGAAGATCTCCCCCACCGTCCCGATCCTGCTCACCAACCTGGTGAGCCTGGGCCAGGTGGCGCTGACCTACAACGCGGGGATGGAGCAGATCCTGGTACTGATGCCGGGCATCATCGCGGCGATGCAGACCATGGTCAATCAGGGCGCCAAGGACCAGTCGGCGACGGCCTCGTTCCACACCATGTCGCTGCCAATCTGCACCACCGGCTACATCTCGGCCGCCGATCGCCGCACCGCCGCCGACACCGATGTGATCCCCACCCCTGACGGCCAATTCTGTTCAGTGCCACATAGTTCCCCGGTCGCCGTGCGTGGTGCCCGCAATCTGCCCTGCATGGAGGTGCCGGGTAAACGTGCCCCCACACCCGAGGTGTGCCAGGGCGGTGCGTACGTGCCCAAGGGGCCGCTGCCGTCGAGCATCGACGGCTCCGGGCAGCCCGACAAACAGGGCCTGGCCGGTGCGCTGCTCCCGGCGAGCTACGACCCGAAATCCGGTGCGTACGTGGCCCCCGACGGCAGCATCCACAAACAACTGACCATCACCCCCGCGACCTACAAGGGAGGAGCGTCATGGGAAACACTGATGCTCGAGCCGGTACGCTGACCCGGGCGATCACCGCGATTATCGTGCTCGCCGCGGTGGCATCGGCCGCCTTCGGCGGTTACCAGCTATGGCAGAACCACCGGCTCGATGCCCGCGACGCACTACGCGCGGAATACATCGACACCGCGAAAGACGGTGTGCTGCGGCTGACCACGATCAGCTCGTCGTCGGCCGATGCCGACGTCAAGAAGCTGCTCGCCATCACCAGCGGCGACTTCCGCACCCAATTCGGTTCTCGGACACAGTCATACAGCAAAGTGGTCAAAGAGGCCGAGGTGACCTCCAAGGGCACCATCGTCTCGGTGGGTGTCGAACGATTCGACGACCAGAGCGCAACACTGTTGGTGGCCGCACATTCGGAGATCACCAACAAGGGCACCTCCGATCCCGAATCCCGCGACTACCGGTTCCGAGTCGTGGTGACCAACGGTGACCCGCAAACGATCTCGAAGGTGGACTTCGTACTGTGACCACCATCAAACTCGGTCGCCTGGGCCAGATCACCCTCAGCGGCCCCGATAAGCCGAACACCACGGAATCGGAATCGGAAACAGACGCACCGGTGTCGGTAACGAAGGTTCCGGCTGCGCCCCTCGCCGAGGTATCCGATTCCGACGACAAGCCCGCACCACGCCGATGGCCACGGCTGGCCGCAGTGGCTGTCGCCGGGATCGTCGCGGCCGCAATGGCCGTCACAGGCATCATCCTCGCAATCGACAACCGGCACCGCGAGGACGTGCACGACGCGAGCGGCCCGCTCAAGAGCACCGTCGCCGCGACCGTGGTGTCGATGCTCTCGTACGACCACAAGTCGGTCGCCGACGACCTCGCCAAGGCAGACCCCGGGCTGACACCCGAATTCCGCAAGGAATACACCTCTCTCACCAAGGAGACCATCGTCTCGGCGGCCAAGGAGAAGCGGGTAATTACCAAGGTGACGGTCGTCGGCAATTCGATCATCAAGCAGAGCGCGAACAAGGCGGAACTGCTGCTGTTCCTCAACCAGGTGACCACCACCGCGGAGAACTCCGATCCCACGACCACCGGCAGCCGGGTCGAGGTGGTCGCCGTGCGGTCGGACGGCAGGTGGCTGGTCGATTCGCTGCGCCCGGTCTGATCAACCGCCACAGGTCCGTTCACCGAGGCAAGGGAATACGTCATGGTCGACACGACAAGCACGTTCAAGCAGGACACCGCTCCGGCAGAGCCACCGGCCACGTTGCATATCCTGTCGGCGAATCCGGGTAAGCGGCGCACCGAGATCATCTACCTGATCTGGTTCCTGTGTACCGTCCCGATCCAGGGCGCGGTCGTGTTCAACCTCAGTTACGACCACGCCAACGATGTGCTGCTGATCGGCCAGTCGCTGGTGATGGGCGTCGGCACGCTGGTGCTGCCGGTGATCTTCCGGCATCCGTCCGACCGCGGGCTACCGATCACCGAACTGTACGGATTCCGGTTCGGCATCTTCCTGACGATCTTCGCGATGCTCGGCGGCTTTATCGGCACCGACCCGTGGTACGAGGTGCTGCACGGCCATTTCGCGTTCAACACCGAGGTCAACCCCAACGGGGTGCCACTGTTCATGCTGTTTATGACGATCAGCGTGTTCGCGTTCTATTCGGTGATCCTGGGCTCCCTGTACCGTGTCATCACCGGGCTGCTGTCCCGCACAAATACCACCCTGTCAGCCGACAGCATCTGGCGCCACGCCGTGCTGTGCATCATCCTCGCGCCACTGATGCCGCTGGTGGAAACGTTCGCCTACGCCGGTCTGCTGCCGCAGAACTACTGCTTCGACAACGGCGCCGGCATGTGGGGGCTGAACGTCCTCATCTACGGAAGTTGGCATCTCGCGTCGTTGTTGTTCTATACCCGCTGGGACACCGCACCCGGCGAGCGGACGCCGCTGCAGACGATCGTCGTATCCGCCTTCGCCACCATCGGCGTGCTGATGGTCCTGATGGTGAGTACCAAAGTCTTTGTCGCACCGCATTTCGTCGAGGTCAGTCACGGCGTCCGCATGCTCAACGACTGGAGCCCCGACAACTGCCTCGGACCCAAGCCCTGAATCAGCAGTATCCACAATATGATCCCCGAGAACGGGATCCGATCGGAGATCGATATGCCCCCCTGGGAACACGAGCCCATCACCGCCGAATCCGACTATGTCGTCGTCGGATCCGGTAGCGCCGGAGCGATCGTCGCGCGCCGGCTGGCCGACTCGGGTGCGAGCGTCACCCTCATCGAGTCCGGCCGGCAGCTTCGGGGGCCGCTGGTCAATGTGCCGGGAATGTGTGGGGCCATCCACGCGGCGACAGCGTTGCAGCGGATGGTCACCTGGCCGGCCCGTACCGTTCCGCAGCGACATATGAACGGCCGCAGGCTTCCTCAGTCGCACGGTCGGGCGCTCGGCGGGGGCAGCGTCGTCAACGGTATGGCATTCGTGCGTGGCAACCGGCGCAACTACGACGACTGGGCCGAATCTGGCGCCACCGGTTGGGGTTTCGACGACGTGCTGCCCGCATTCCGCCGGCTGGAAAGCTTCGAGGACGGAGCCAGCGAATTGCGCGGCGGTGACGGCCCTATCGCCGTCGAACGCGCCACCGGCCTGGCACCGGTGACCCACGAGTTCATGTCGGCGCTGTCGGCGACCACCGGCGTCCCGTTCAACGACGACTACAACGGCGCCGAGCAGCGGGGCGTGGCCGCACTGCAGCAGAGCATCGGCGCCGGACGGCGTTACGGCACCGATCGCGGCTACCTGTGGGATGCACCGGCGAATCTGCGGGTGATCAGCGGTGTCACCGCGTCGCGGGTGGTCGTCGAGAACGGCCGGGCCACCGGTGTGGAATTGGTGCGGGGCCGGGGTGGCAAACCGGCCGGGATCGCCCGGGCCGGCCGTGAGGTGATCGTCAGCGCGGGTTCGCTCGGTTCTCCGCGCGTGCTGATGTTGTCCGGTATCGGACACGCGAATCATCTGCACGAGCACGGCATCGACGTCGTCGCCGATCTTCCGGTGGGTGACAACCTGCACGATCACCTGTTCGTGCCGATCTCGTTCCACGCACCGTCCGGCCGCCGTGCCTCGCCGGTGCATTTCGGTGCGGCACTGGCCCGGGAGATGGTGCGTCCGCAGTCGACGTATCTGGCGCACACCCTGTTCGAGGCGGTGGCGTTCGTCGACAGCGGTGTGCGCGGCGGCCCGATTCCCGACCTGCAGATGTTCATCCTGCCGCTGGGCTATCCCGAGAATCAGGACGAACCCGGACTGCACCTGGCCGAGGACACCAGCCCGTCGCTGTCGCTGCTGCCCACCATGATCTACCCGGAAAGCCGTGGCACGGTGCGACTCTCGTCGGCCGACCCGCTAGCGGCGCCGCTGATCAATCCGAACTATCTCGCCGAATCACCCGACCTGGCAACGCTGGTCGCCGGATTGGAATTGGTCCGGGACATCATCGGCCACAAGGACATCCGTGGTTCTGTAGGCACGGAAGTGTTCCCGGGAGTCGGTTGTACCGGTCCGGAGTTGGCGGAGTTCGCGCGCCGCAACGCCTCCGGCGTCTACCACCCGGTGGGCACCTGCCGGGCGGGCACCGACGAGCGGGCCGTGGTCGATCCGCAACTCCGAGTCCGCGGCATCGACGGCTTGCGTGTGGCCGACGCCTCGATCATGCCGAGCATCGTCGGCGGCAACACCAATGCCGCAGCCATGATGATCGGCGAGCGGGCCGCCGAACTGATCCTCGCCGGCGTACCCGCCTGAGCTCAGTCCGGCAGGTACACGTCGAGGAGCTTGCGCAGGCTTGCACCGACGGCCCGATCGTCGCTCAGCGGGGCGACGATCGCGGCCTCGGCGGCCTCGATGAGCGGCAGCCCCGCCTGCGCAAGACGGGCCGCGGCGATGAGCACCCGCGTCGAGGAGACCTCCCGGATCCCGGGGACGTCGAGTCGCCGGATGGCCTGTGCCAGGCGCACGAGGTCACCCGCCCGGCGCTCATCCGAACCACTCTCGGCCATGACGATCCCGACCTCGATATCCTCTGCCGGGTAGTCGAATTCGATGGCCACCATGCGCTGTCGGGTCGAGTCCTTCAGGTCTTTGAGAACACTCTGATACCCCGGGTTGTACGACACCACCAGACAGAACCCCTTTGTGGCCGTGAGTGTTTCACCCAGCTTCTCGATAGGCAACTGCCGCCGGTGATCGGCCAGCGGATGCAGCACGACGGTGGTGTCCTGCCGCGCCTCCACCACCTCGTCGAGATAGCAGATCGCGCCCTCGCGGACGGCGCGGGTCAGCGGGCCGTCCACCCATTCGGTGTCACCGCCGCGCAGCAGGTACCGGCCCACGAGATCAGCCGTCGTCAGGTCGTCGTGGCAGGAGACCGTGATGAGCGGGCGACCCAGGTCGTGGGCCATGGCCTCGACGAAGCGGGTCTTGCCGCAGCCCGTCGGCCCCTTGAGCATCACCGGCAACTGCTGGGCGAACGCCGCACGAAACACGCGCTCCTCGTTGCCGACGGCCCGGTAGAACGGCCGGGTACCCGTATCGGAAATGCTCATCGGATCTGTTGTCCTCTCTGGTATTCGGCGGATTTCAGGGCCGCCCGGAAGAGTCGGGTGATCACGGGCGCCAGCCGGTCGGGAGTCGGTACGGCGGCATGTGCGGCGGTACCGAACACCTCCCGCAGGTCGGCCGCGTCGGTGGTGGCGCCGACGGTCAGGCACAGACATCCGGTGCCCTGCGCCCGCACTTCGCCGAGTGCACGCCGCACGTCGTGCGCGCCGTGACCGAGGTCGTACCCGTGATCGAAGGCGAGCCCGTCGGAGACGACGATCAGCAGCCGCCGGGTGGTGCCGCCGTGTCCGCCGATGATGGTGGCGCCGTGCCGGATCGCCGCCCCGAGCCGCGAGTATCCGCTCGGTGTCAGGGCGTCGAGCCTGCCGAGCATCGGCAGGTCGCTGTGCTCGTCGAAGGTTTTGCACGCGGTCATCCGGACGTCGTGCCGGCCGTGGGAGGAGTAGGTGTACACGGCAACCCTGTCACCGAGCCGGTGCATCGTCGACGCCAGCGCGGCGACGGTGGTGCGCTGGTGGTCGTGCACCGGGATGCGGCCGGTGCCGGGTTCGGCGGCCGAGCCCGAGATGTCGAGGAGGATCAGCGCGGACAGATCACGACGATCGTGCACGGTGGCCAGGTAGAGCGCGTCGCCGGGGTTACCCGAAGTCCTTGTCTCCACCCGACTTTCGATGGCGGCATCGATATCGATGTCGTCACCGTACCGTTGCCGGTGCCGGGTGTCGGCGCCCGAGCCGAGCTTCGCGAGTGGTCGTCGGACACCCAGATCGGGTGGCGGCACGCTGCCGCCGGTCGCGTCGGGGTCGATTTCGCGGACCGAGCACCAATCGGCGCGGTATCTCCCGAGCCGCGAATCCCATTCCGGGTAACGGTATTTCCCGTCGTGCGGTTCGGCGCCGTCGTCGGCGACTCCCGGCATACCTGTGAAGGTTCGCGAACTCTTCGACGGCGTGCCACGACCCGGGGTGGTGTGCGCTCCGGCAGGCCCTTCACTTCTCGATTTACCTCTGCCCCGCAACAGCTTTCGCAGCAGACGCGCACCCAGCGCGGTCGCCGGTCCGTCGAACAGGAGGTCCGGTGTGTCCGGCATATCGTCGGGGTCCGGCAACCCGCGCGAGTCGCCGTCCGAATCATCGCCGCTGCCGGAGGTTTCGCCAACATCGGCACCGTGTTCGTGCGAATATGCCCGCCTGAGCGCGGCGAGCACTTCGCGGGGATGCAACTCGCCCAGGATGAAGCCGCTTTCCGGGACGGGGTTGCGGGTCCTCGCGTACGCGAGCGACTGTTCCGGCGACTGGGTCAACGTATCGATCTCGCCGGAAATCATGTGGCCCAACGATCTCGGCAGCAGGTGCCGCATCGAGGCAACCGCCCGCGGACCTTCGATCCCGAGATACCGCGACCGTACCCGACGACTGCGCAACACACCGCGCATCGACGCCTCGGACAGACTTCCCGCGCCGATCATCGATGCCTGCACCACCACCGCCTCGACAACGCGCGACGGCCCGACGTCGGGGCCGACGGTGATGGTGTGGCCGTCCGACCACACCCCGCCACCGGCCGGACCGGCGACCACCTCGACCGCCCGGCCCGCAAGGGCGGACGCGAGCAGGCCATACCGGTTCGGGCCTGCATCAGGTTCTGTCACTGGCTGGATATGTTGTGCGGAAACACTATTCGCCGGTCTTGCAGCGATCTGATTTTACGGTGACCGACGTCGGACGTCCGTCGGGTTGCCCGATCTGCCAGTCGCTCGCCTTGCCCGGGGTGAACGGTCCCTGCGCACCCTGGGATTCGTAGTAGCCCTTGGGATCCCAGGTTTTGGCCGACGGATACGGCCACGGGCAGGCGACGGTGGAGGCCGCGCCGGTGGTGCGGGCGAGCCAGAATGCCGAGCTGAAGGTCATCATCGCGATCGTCAACGCCAATACCATGACCCCGAACGTGGCCAGCGCCGGTCGGGTCCGATGCAGCCGGAAGCGTTGAGCGATCTTCTCCGCCTGCGTCTTTCCTGTGTCGTCGCGGTACAGCAGCACCGACGCGGGGATCATCACCATGGTGATCAGTACGCTGGCCATCAGCAGCGGGAACTGACTGTTCTTGCCGACGTCGATGGAACCGAACTCGACCACGTGACTGTAGGTGAGGAACTGGGTTCGCGTCAGCAGAATCTCCTGCGCCGCATCCCATATCGCGCCGATGACAAAGGTCATCATCGCTATGGTGATCAATGGATGGCGCCACACGAAAGCGGCAGGGCCGCTACGCTTCTGGATTGCCCGCAGCAGCGGCATCGCCAGGAAGTACGGCAGGAGGATGTACGGGGCGTAGATCACCGACGTCAGCGGTTCGATGATCGGAGAGATGTTGAGCCACGGGATATCCCGCGGGAAATGCCAGAGGTCGGGGTTGTAGACCAGCCCGATGGCCCAGTTGTTGATCGGATCCCACCAGAACAACGTGGTGGCGGCCAGGAGCATCAGGACGGTGGGATGTCCAGGCCTGCGCCGCCACACCATCGCCGATGCGACGACCGTGATGGCCAGCAGGACCGCACCGAGAACCTGCCCCCAGAACAGAATGTCGAGGCCCGGCCACAGCGGTTCCACTGGCGGCGGCTTGCCCACACCCGCCGGATTGGTGTTGTCGGAGCCGACCGGACCGTTGCGCTCCGCGGTGACCAGCACGATCACGGTGACGACGGCGAGCAGCACCCAGCCCATCACCGCCTTCCACGGCCACGACTTGCCCGCCTTCTGCTGTTCCACAACCGGATCCGGCTGTTCGGATAGCCGGGTGTCGGTTGATTCGGATGTCGTCATGGCACTCCAGGTGGTCGATGCGGCCCCAAAGGTCGTCGGCGAACCTCGCCTCGGCCGAAGTGTAACCCAATTAGTTCAGAAACTGAACAATATGGGGTTCGGGAGTAGGATGGCGACCCGTGACCAAGACACCCGGCTCCGACGACGTGGACATGATCGAGTTCCTCGGTGCCGCCATGGACGTGCGGCGGATCATCGCACATCTGCTGGAACCGGTCGCGCGGAACCACGGACTGTCCGAACGCACCCTCAGCATCGTCGTTCTCGCCCACGCCGGTCTCAACCGGCCGAGCCTATTGGTCGACTACCTCGGTGTCCTGCCCAGCACCATCAGCTCCGACGTCGACAAACTCGCCGGCCTCGGCCTACTACGGCGCACACCGTCGGCAACCGATCGCCGCGCCACCACCCTGGAGGTGACGCCCGCCGGCGTCGCCCTGCAGCAGCGGGTTCTCGGGGACCTGCGAGCCCACTTCGACTCCAAGGTGGCCGCCGTGTCCACCGACGAGCTGCGCGCGTGCATCACCACTCTCCACAAGATCAGCGGCGGACCGCACCCCGACCTACCCGACGAACTGTGCAATCCGTCGGCGTAGCTCCGCGTACGCTCTCAGTTCAGCGCGTAAACCCGCACGTCGGAGGCCTTGACCACAAGTTCCACATCATGCCCGGACACCAGACCGAGATCGGCGACGGCAGCCCAGGTGACTTCTGCCGCAACCGCCTGCCCGGCCACATCCGAGCGCACCAGCGCGTGCTCCCCGCGCGGGGCGACGTCGACGACCGTGCCGCGCAACACCGTTCGAGGTGATCCAGCTGCCGCATGTAGGTACACGGCCACCGCCCGTGGCGAGAACGCGGCCGCGGCCCGCTCGCCCACCGCAACCTGAGCGGACGCGGTCCCGGACACCCGCTGCCCCGTCCCGTCGACGACACCGACCGGGTCCGCGGCGTTGTCGACAGTTCCGGTGAACAGGTTCAGCCCCGACAGCGTGGCGGTGAATTGACTTGCCGGACTGGTCAATACCTCTGTGGTGGGCCCGGATTCGACGACGCCGCCATCGGCGAGCACCAGCACGTAGTCGGCGAGGCTCACCGCGTCGATGAGGTCGTGGGTGACCATGACGGTGATGCGGGAGCGATCTGCCAGTATCGACCGCAGCAGTGCCCGGAGCCTTCCGGCGACATCCACATCAAGTGCTCGAAAAGGTTCGTCCAACAATAGAATCCGCGGCTCAGCGGCGAGCGCACGGGCTATCGCGACCCGCTGTGCCTGGCCCCCCGACAATTGCGCCGGCTTACGGTCCGCGAGCTCGGTGACCTCGGTCGCCGTCATCCACCGGTCCACCCGCTTGGCCACCTCGGCCCGCGAAAGATGCTGCGCCGACGGCGCAAACGCGATATTCGACCGCACACTCAGATGCGGGAACAGCCCCGCGTCCTGCGACAACATCCCCACCCCCCGCCGATGCGCCGCCATCATCGTACCGATATCCCGAAATATACTATCGCCCAGCGTGATCCGGGTACTGTCGTCGCCGGCGACCAACCCGGCAAGCACTCTCAGCAGAGTCGTCTTCCCCGCCCCGTTGGGCCCCACTACCGCCGTCGTACTCCCCGCCGCGAACCGGTGCTCAATCCGCAACGCCGGCAAAGTATTTCGTATATCCACCTCAAGATCCATAGGTAGTCACCAATCGTGCCGAGGTGGTTCCGTCAGGCACAAAAGGTCGCCGGACCCTTCGTGACCTTCGCTCCTTCGTCGCTTCAGCCTCAGGGATCAAGATG
>NZ_CALLZT010000075.1:0-9962 GCF_937858515.1 uncultured Gordonia sp.
CGTGCGCGGCGGTGGCGGGTGCGGGTGGGTTGGGCAGGATCGAGTCGATGTCGGTCGCCTCGTCGTCGCCGCCGAAGATGCCGGTCGCCCACGCCACAATCGCCAGCACCATGAACAGGACGGCCAGGCCGAGTCCGATCAGCACCGCCAGGTTGCGTTTGCCCGGATCGGGCTCCGCCTTGCGCGCGGTCACCGACACCGGCGGCAGATCGCCGTCGATCGCCGGCAGCAGATCCGTCTTCAGGTCAACGACCGTGGCCTGGTCGAGAACCTGCTGCACGGTGGCCGCCGTACGGATGCCCCGGTTGCCGTCGAGGGCCCGGGCGGCGACTGCCGAGATCTCGAACGGTACCCCCTTGCGGGCATCGAGCGGTTCGACGGGAACACCGTTCTTGTCGGGCTCGGCCACGTCCAGGCCACCGACCTGCTCGGTGGTGTCCGCGGTGGTGATCACCTCCGAACCGGTTGCCGCGTCGAGCGGCCACCGATTGAGCAGCAGCGCGTACAGCACAGCGCCCAGACCGCGCACGTCGGAGGCCTTGTCGTCGCCGGCGAGAGTGCCGGGGAAGGCAAGCACCGCGTTACCGTCGGAACTGATGCGGATCCGGCTCGGATGGTCGATGGACAGCGCGCCGCCCGAGCGGTGTGCGGCCTCTGCGGCGGCGGCCAGCGCACGCACCGCACGTGCCGCGCCGATCGGCGACGGACCGGACTGGGCTACCTCCGACAGCGACGATCCGGGAACCCATTCGGACACCACGATGCCGCCCGACGAGCCCCGGACCACGTCGAGCACACGGGCGACACCCGGTGAGTTGACCTGCCCGAGGCGCAGCGTGCGGGCGAGTACCGCCTGCGGGCCGGTATCGGACGGCTTGATCTGCTCGCCACGGGAGGGCGGCGGAGCCATCTGGTCGGCATCGACGAAGGTCAGCGCGACCTCGCGGTCGAGGTTGGTGTCGCGGGCCCGCCAGAACTGCAGACCCCGTGTGCCGCCATGGCCCTCGAGTAGCCGGTAGCGGCCACCCGCGACGGCTGCGCCCGCGATCAGCCGCGGTCCGCGAACCACCGGCTCGGGAGCCGACGGCGGCCCGGCCGGGGTTTCAGTTACCTCGGGCGTCTGTTGCCCGGTGATGTCGACGATCTTGGTGGGGGCGTCATCGGCCCCGATTCCCGGTGTGGACGCTCCCGTTGCGGGTGATACCGGATCAGGAATCGGTCGATCAGGAATCGACTGGGCGGAGGGGATGTGCGTGGCGGCATCCGCCGCCAACGTCTCGGGCACCATCGGTGCCTGGGGGGCGCTGGTTTCACTCACGTGCCCGAATCCTCTCCTGCGGTATCTCGTGTCGGGTGGCAGAACCATCCGGTTGGCGGCATACGCACCGTGCATCCCGGTCGCACCACCCGAATGCACCGCATACGATTGCCAGCTCGAGGTGCCCCGGTCGAACCGGCGCACGATCTGTACCTGACCAGAGTACGGGAGAGCGTCGTCGTTCCCGACTCGCGGGAACTGGAGGGTGAGCGAGGCGAGGTCATCGGCGGGTGGCGGCGTCTTGGGAGCCAGTGCCGGGACGAATCTGCCGAGCAGCCGCTGGACGGCGTCGAAGATCGCGACGACGTCGGGCACCTTGAATGCGGCGAGTCCCGAGTACACGACGCCCAAGACCACCATCGCGGTGATCGCGAGGTAGCCGAGCGACCCGATCTTGCCGTGGCTGGTCGACAGATGTGCCAGGCCCGACAATTCGGCCATCGCCCAGACCGCCGCGGTGACCGCGGCCGACGTCACGATGGTCACCACTGTGGTGCGATTCACATCCTTCATCCGGAAGGAACCGAGCCGCCGCCGCAGCAACTGGTGGCCGACGATCGCGCCGACGAGGTAGCCGAGACCGTTCGACAGCGCCAGCCAGCGTACGACGTGATCCGGGTCATCGAACAGCACCGTGCCCACATACGACGAGGCGACCTTCACGCCGGTGATACCCACCACCATCACCGTCGGGGTCCACGGATCCTCGCGGGCGTAGAACACCCGCAGCTGCACCAGCGTCATCGCATACGGGATCAGCGTGAACGCGCCCCAGGACAGCACCGAACCGAGTTGATCGGCGGCGTCGAGGTCGTACTGGCCGAAGTTGAACACCGCGATCGCGATGGCGGGGCCGAAGAACGTCATGAACGCGACGATCGGCACCAGCGACACCATCGTCAGCCGTGTCGCCAGCGACATGTCGTCGACGACGGCCTTGTGGTCTTCGGCGGCGGCGTTGCGCGAGAGCCGCGGCATGATCGCAGTCAGGATGGTCACGCCGAGCACGCCGTACGGCAACTGCAGCAGTTGCCAGTGCGTGAAGTAGGCGCTGATGCCCTCCGCAGTGGCCGACGCGGCGATCCGGTAGGTGATCATCATGCCGACCTGCAGCACCAGCACATAGGCGACGATGGCGACCGCCATGTTGCCGAACTTGCGCAGCCGGGCGTCGATACCCCACTCGAAGCGCAGCTTGACCCCGGCGCGGCGAAGCCACGGAACCAGGATCATGGCTTGCATGACGACGCCGAACATGCAGCCCAGACCCAGGACAAGCAGCTGCGGGTCCGTCATCCGGACCGGGTTGACGGTGATCTCGCCGGGCATCAGCGCGTATAGCACCAGCGTCGAGATCTGCACGATGTTGTTGAGCACCGGCGCCCACGCACCGGGCTTGAAGTACCCGCGCATGTTCAGGATCGCGATGAACAACGCGGTCAGGCCATAGAACAGGATCTCCGGCAACAGCAGATAGGCCAGCGCCGTCGCCAGTTGTCGGTCCACCTTGCCGTCGCCGACGTTGAGGTACGTCAGCACCGGCGCGGCGATGACGGCGACGACGGTCGCCACCCCGAGCACCACCATCACCAGGGTGAAGATCTTGTTGGTGAACGAGACTCCACCATCGGGGTCCTCGGCCTCGGCTCTGGCCAGCAGCGGGATCACGATCGCGGTGAGCACGGCGCCGAGCACGACCTCGGCGATCATGTTGGGCAGCACGTCGGCCGCCTGGAACGCCGACGCCAGCGCCGGACCGAGCATTGCCAGGATCAGGACCGTGCGCAGGAAACCGGTGATCCGGCTGAACAGGGTCGCGAGTGCGATCGATCCGCCGGTCTTGAGGATCGATGAGTCCGAGTCCTCGGGCGGTGTCTCGGACGAGGTCTTGCCGTTTGTGTTCGGACGCTTGAGCAGTGTGTTTCCGGCCGGTGCGGCACCGGACCGGGTGTCGTCACCTGCCGGGTTCGGGCCTGTCGGGTTCGGCAGGGGTATGCCCGGCTGCTGTGATTTCGCACCCGGGGATTTCGCACTCGTGCCGACGGGCGGGCGCTCGGCACGTCGCTGCCGGATGGGCGCCGGTTGCGGCAGGCCCTGTTGTGGAGGTTTCTGTTGTGGGGGTCCCAGCTGCGGGGGCACCTGTCGAGGTGGCTCCGGTTGCCGGGCCGCAGGGCGACTGCTCATCGGTGGTGCGGCCGGCGGCCTGCGATTGAGCCCCGGCGTCGACGGCTTGCCGGGCGGAACCTGCTGGGGACTCTGCGGACCGGGCTGGATGCGGGCACGTGGAGCCGGTGCCGGCGTGCGTGCGGGGCCCGGTATCCGGTCCTGCGGTCGGATGCTGCGCTGGTCGGGCCGACCGCCTCGCTGCGGCTCCGGCCGCCCGTTCCCCCGTACGACTCCCCCATCACCGGCCCGACCCTGCGGGACGCCTGGCTGACCCCGTACGGGTCCGGGCGGCGCGGCGTGCTCGCCCGGCCGGTCGGGACCTCCGGCGGGAGGGTTGGGTCGTTGAGGGCTCACGCGTCGTCTCCACGATCTTCGGAGGTTTGGTCTTCTGGGGTTTGGTCTTCTGGGGTCTCGTCTTCCGGTGGCCGGTCGCCGGGCGGTTCGGGTCCGGCCCGGCCCGGTGTGTCGTCTTGACGGTACTGATCCGGACCCCCGGTGTGTTCGGATGACTCGCGGCGAAATTCGTATGTGCTCGCCGCGAGTTCCCGGTCATGGTCGTCGGCCTCGGGCCGATCGGCATCGGCCGGATCGGGCTGGCCCCGGAAACGGTGCCACAACCGCCGCGCCACCAGCGCCACCAGTAGCACCGCAGCCACGATCGTCGTATAGAACAGTGGCTTGCCGTATGCGTTGGAGTGCACAGAGATGGTGATCGGCTGCCCGAGGGCGAGGCCGGTCGCCGTTGTCAGGCCGATGGAGACCGACGTGGCCTCCGATGAATCGGCGTTCGCGGGCAACTGGATCTGCCGGGTGCCGCGGGCCGGGATCTCCATCGCACCGACGTCGCCGATATTGAGTTCGGCAGGCGCATCGATCTTGAGCAACACCCGGATGGGCAGCGCCAGGTCGTTGCGGACGACCAGCAGGATCGGGCTGCGTTCGGATGCCAGCGTATATCGGCCGCCGGGGTCGAGCATGGTGACGGACCCGCGCATCCGGGTCAGCGTCGAGTTGACCGCGGACACCCATCGGTCGCGATGGGCCCCGAGTGCGGTCCGTTCGGACGCGGTGTCGTGGTCCGGGCTGCGCAACGACCGCAGCAGATCCTCGCGTAGCGGCGCCAGATAACGTTCGGGGGTCGCCTCGACGTCGGCGGAGCGCACCAGTGACGCCTGCAACTGCAGACTCAGGTCGGTGTGCGCGCTGATGGCCGCGGCCTGGGCATGGGAGACCACCCACCAGCCGCGGGAGGGGCTGGGTTTGCCTTGTGGAGCGTGCAGCCGACCGATCCGCCGGGCGGTGTCGAGTTCGGTGACCACGGCGTGGAGGCCTTCGGGGGTGGCCGCTCCGGCGTCGAGCAGGGCGGTCGCCGTCGTGAGCAGGGCGTCGGCGTCGGCCTCGGTGGGTGACCAGTAGATCGGCGGCACGATGAACTGGCTGCGGCCGCTCACCGGCAACTGCGTGACCTGCGGGTCGGTGACCTGCTGATCAGTGGTGGCCGCACCGCTGTGCGGCAGCGTGAGCGCGGCGAACGCCAGCGCCGCCGTCGCGGACTGCCGCCTGCTGACCGCTGATTCCCGGTCGAGGTCGACGAGCTGGGAACTCGGGGTGAGCACAGGTGTGGTGGGCGCGGTGCCCATCGCGCCCAGCGCCGCGGTCACCGGGGCGTCCGTGGTCTGCACTCTGATGTCGCCGACCTGGTAGCGGCCGCTCGGGTCGGGATCGCGATCCGGTGTCAGCGTCGCCGCCGACGACACGGCCTTCGTCACGGTCGCCGATTTGAGGACACCCGCGCCCGCGTCGTCGATCGCGCCGATGGCGGGGATGGCGATACCGCGGACGCTCTTGACCCCGAGGATCGAGTCGACGATGTCTGCCGGACTGGTCAATGCGGCCGCGGTGAGCCCGGCGTTGTCCACCCGGGCGAGCGAGCCCAGATCGGCCGACGCGAATGGCAGCGCCACCACACACAGTTCACCGGCGAGCTGTTTGAGGGTCGCCAGCCACTGGGCGGCCACCGCAGTGCCCTCGCCGGGTGTGGTTTCGGATGTCGGTGACGACGGGTCCCGGGAGATGACGTACCCGGTCGACATCACCCGCACCGTGACCAGCAGATCTGGGTCGACGGCCAAACAGACGCTCTTGCGCAGCGCCGCGCGGCTTGCTTTGTGATCGGGTGTGTTCTGCTGGGTTGCCGCTGTGGATTCCGGCCCTGTGGATTCCGTGCTACCGGGAGGTGACGGCGTCGCCGACGGCGGTTGCCCCGGTGTCCGCGAGCCCGATGTTCCAGGGCCGGCCGCATCCGGGCCGGGTGCGCCGGTGGTAGGTCCGGTCGGCGTGGGCGTGTTGACGACGCTCGGTGTCCGGACCGGTACCAGCGAATGCAGGGCGTCGAGGCTGCGGTAGAGCCGTCCCCCGGGCGCCAGCGAGGCGGCAAGATCATCGCTGATCAGCCTTACCGGCTCGGTCCGCCCGCCGAGCGTCCCCGGGGCGAGCTGGGGTGGGGCGGCCAGCGGCCACAGCATCGTCATCCGGGAGGGATTGGACCTGTCGGCGGGTATTGATCCGTCGAACCGCGGCGTGGGGCCCTCGGCATCGCCCCCGTCGGTGTCCTCGTCGGTGTCGCCGGCGTCCGGGTAGACGTATTGCTCGGCCCGGGCCTCGTCGGGTGGCAACGACAGCACCGGCAGCAGAGTCGTCGAGTCGGCGACCCGGGCGGCCGCGCCGTAGTCGGGTGTGGCGTTGACGTTCACGGTGATCGGGTAGACCCCGGCCGCGGCGATCTCCAGCCCACCCCGCGACAGCGGCAGCGTCAGGCTGAAACCGGTCTGTCCGCCGGGTTGCAGGGCGGTGGCGACCTGCCGGAACGGTCCGGCGACACTCACCGGCAGCACGTCGGCCGCCGGGGCGGTACGCAGACCGGCGGCGTCGGTGACCCGATCACCGCGCTCGAGTCGGACCGCGACCGTCCGCAGCGGCCGGTCGCCGGTATTGCGGACGACACCGCTGACGGACACGGTGGCCGGGCCTGCCGTCGTGACCAGTGTCGGCGTGATGGAGCCGATATCGACGCGGGCGAAGACGGTGGCCCCGTCGCTCTTCGCCGGACCGCCGGACCTGTCCCCGGATCTGTTGCTGCGCGAGGTATCGATGTCGGGGATCTCGGAGGTGGGCGGCCGGCTCTCGGGCGCCGGGGTCGAGCCAGGTGACCCCGTGCCGGGAATCGGGGACGGTTCGGCCAGTGCCGGTGCCCCGGCCGACGAGAGGAGCACAAGCGTCAGGACGGCCACGAGAGTCAGAACGGCCTCCAGGACGGCACTGACCCGAACCGGGACCCGGCCTTGGGTGCCTACTCCGTCAGGCATCGCCGGCCGTGGGACGCCGCGCTCGCCTGCGCCTGCGCCGCGACCGGGCCGATGGTGTCGGGTCGTTGCGGCGCTGATTGCGTGCGGCGGCGGCTTTCTCATAGGCGTTGGGTTCGGTGCGGATGCTCTCGGCCTCGGACTTGGCCAGCCGGAACGGGTCGGCCGCGAGATCGGCGATGACACCACGTGCCATCCGGGCGAGCCGACGCTCGTCAGAGTACGTGAGCCGGCGCGGGAGTTCGCGCAACGGCACCCACGCCACCTCGCTGACCTCGTAGTCGGCGTCCGACAGCTCTCCCCCGATGCTGCGCAGCAGGTAATGATGCACAGTCTTGTGGATGCGTCTGCCCTCGCTGACGAACCAGTAGTCGATCTTCCCGAGCGGGGCGACCACGGTGCCCGCGATACCGGTCTCCTCCGCGACCTCGCGGATCGCGGTCTGTTCGGCGGTCTCGCCGGTTTCGATATGGCCCTTGGGCAGTGACCACATCATCCGGCCACGCCGGTCGACGCGGCCGATGAGGACGGCGCACAGGTCATCGACCGGGTTGTCGAGACTGCCCGAGATCACCAGGCCACCGGCCGACGTCTCGCGCACGGTGCGAAGCTTGGCCGCGCCTTGGTCGGTCACAGGATTATTGGTGGCGGCACGGCGCCGGTTGCGTCCGCCCTTGCCCTCGGGCCTGACCCTGTCGTCGGCTGTGGTGCTGTCGTCTTGTATGCGGTCCGATTGTCCGGCGGCCGAGGGTTCACGGTAGTCCGGGGTGGGGCCCTTCCTGGTGATCGCGGCTGCCCGGGTCACAAGGTCCGACGGCTTCGTCTGTCGTGTCCCGTTTCCGGAGGCGGGCTTCTCGGGTCGGCTCCCGATGCGGTCCGGCACGCCGCGACCGTCGTGGCGAGGGCCTGCGTCGGGAACGACCGGCTTCCCCTGCGTGGGGCTCGGGTCGTAGGCGTCGGCCACAGCGCCATGGGCGCCCGGGGCCACAGCGCCATGGGCGCCCGGGGACACCGGACGGGCGGGGGTGACCGCCGACTGGACATGCGAGGCGGCCCGCTCATCGATGACCGATTCGGTGGTGTAGTTCACAGGTCCGCTCCGCCGCGGCATCGACGACGGTGAGGGGCGTCGTGCCTTGCGTCTGCGGGGCTGGTCGCGCGCGGTGGGTCCGCTCGGCCGCTCGGTCGCGTCCTGGGCCACCGGAGCGGTCAAGTCTGGGGTCTGGGTTGCTGGTGGCAGGGCCGTTGCGGGAGTATCCGCGGCCGGGGTGCGGTCCGGTGCGTTGTGCGGCCCGGGCTTGGGAACCCTGCGCGGGGCGGGAGCGTCGTCGGATGCGGGTTGTGTGGCGCTCGCGCCGGCTGCCTGCGCGGCGCCGGTGCTCTGTTCGGGGTTCGTCTGACCCGGGGAGCGACGCGCGCGGCGCCTGCCGCGACGTGAGCGTCGTGACCGCCGCCCGGCCGGTGCGGCCCGATCTGATTCGTCACCGGGAGCCTCGCCACCGGGAGCCGCACCACCCGGAACCCCATCCCCGGGAGACCTGACCGCGTCACCGCCGGCGCTCTTGCGCTGGTCCCCGTTGCGGTGGACACTTTGCGCATCACCCTGGCGGCCGTTGGCCGCATCGCTGTGGTGGCCGTTGGGGATGGGTGCACGTGCGGCTCCGAGGGCATCGGCCGAATGCGTTTTCGCTGATTGCAGGGTACGCGGAGGCGTGACGGAGGTGGCCGGAGATATCGCGCTACCCGCCCGCAGGGCAAGGGTTGCCGGACTCGGCCCGCGACCGACGGCGTCGGCGGGGCCGTCGTGACGGCGGGTAGACGAATCGGTGGACACGTTCCTGATGCTAGCCGCTGGTCACCGACCGTTTGCCTGGATGGCTCCGGCTGTGGACAAATACTGAGGCGGCCTCAGCTGTTACGTGTGTGACACGAGTGACTTTTGGGTAGCACGTTGTTCCCCGAATCCACTTTGCCATCGGGCGTGTCGCGCGTGTGTGCCGAGTAAACCCGCAGGGAGAACCCGTAAAACCCGCACAGAAAACCTGATTGCCCGGTCCCGGTAGTCTGACCAGACGTGACAGGTCCCGATACTCCGGATTTCCCCCATTTCGAGGAACGCCGCACCAGGCTGCTGGCCGCGGCGGCGATCGCGCTGCGCGGATACTCCGACGTCCTGGTGCCGCTCGGCGCGCTGTTCACCGACGCCGGCCACGACCTGTTCCTGGTCGGTGGGTCGGTGCGTGACGCCGTGCTCGGCAGACTCTCCGAGGATCTGGACTTCACCACGGGTGCCCGGCCCGACGAGGTCGTCGCGCTGGTCACCGGCTGGGCGGACGCCATCTGGGATACCGGCATCGAGTTCGGCACCGTCAGCGTCCGCAAGGGCGGCCTGACGATCGAGATCACCACCTACCGTGCCGAGGCCTACGACCGGGTCGGCCGCAACCCCGTGGTCACCTTCGGCGACACCCTCGACGGTGATCTGGTCCGTCGCGATTTCACGATCAACGCGATGGCGGTGCGCATCGGGCCGGACGGCGCGCAGGAGTTCTGCGACCCGCTCGACGGTATGACCGCGCTGCTCGCCGGCGTCATCGACACCCCGGCCACCCCGCAGGAGTCGTTCGACGACGACCCGCTGCGGATGCTGCGTGCGGTGCGGTTCGTGTCCCAGCTGGGTTTCCGGCTCGCACCGCGCGTCATCGACGCCATCGCGGAGATGAACGGACAAATCGAGCGCATCACCGCCGAACGGGTCCGCGTCGAGCTCGACAAACTGATCTGCGGCGAGCATCCGATCGAGGGTCTGGAGATCATGGTCGACACCGGTCTGGCCGAACGGGTCATTCCGGAGATCCCCGGCATGAAGCTGACGATCGACGAGCACCACCAGCACAAGGACGTCTATCAGCACTCCCTCACCGTGCTGCGGCAGGCGATCGACCTCGAGGAATCCGATCCCGACCCGGTGCTGCGCTGGGCGGCGCTGCTGCACGACATCGGCAAACCCGCCACCAGGAGGCACGAGGAGGGCGGCGGTGTGAGCTTCCATCACCACGAGGTGGTGGGCGCCAAGATGGTGCGCAAGCGGATGCGGGCGCTCAAGTATCCGAAGG
>NZ_CALLZT010000076.1:0-7837 GCF_937858515.1 uncultured Gordonia sp.
TTCGCCATCCGCAAGCCCGCTGTCGCGGTGTTCACGCTCGACGACTATGTCGCCGGCGGAATCATGGTCGCCGATCAGGCCGCGATCTTGCGCCGGGCCGTTGCCGAACGCCGGAACATCCTGGTCGCCGGCGGCACCTCGACCGGCAAGACGACGCTCACGAACGCATTGCTGGCGGAGGTGTCGAAGACGTCCGACCGCGTGGTGCTGATCGAGGACACACGCGAACTGCAATGCGCCGCGCCGAACCTCGTGGCGCTGCGCACCAAGGATGGCGTCGCTTCGCTTTCCGATCTCGTGCGCTCGTCGCTGCGCCTGCGCCCCGACCGCATCCCGGTCGGCGAGGTGCGCGGCGCCGAGGCGCTCGACCTCCTCAAAGCCTGGGGCACCGGCCATCCCGGCGGGGTCTCGACCGGCCATGGCGAGAGCGGGCCCGGCGGGCTGCCGCGGAGGTCAATACGGAAGCCGGCGACAAATTTCATCCCCGCCGGCAGCAGGTCGGCAAAGACCGGCGCACCCAGCGCGGCTGTGCCCACGGCCGGCCCGCCGGCGGGGAGGCAAGGAAGGCCCGGCCCCCCCCCCGCCACGACCACCATGTCGCGGCCGAGGGTCATCTCAATCCATACCGCTCCGGCGACGATCGCCTCGTCGTAGGAATGCAGCGTGATCAGTTCCTCGTACTGGTCGATGACCAGAATCGACGGACCGGTCCGATCGGTCTGCGCGTCGAGTTCGGAGAGTGCTGCCGTCATCGCGCCGACCGGGTCGTGGCCCGGCACCATATGCGCGTACTTCCACTCCCGCAACGGACCCGGCTCGCCCGCGGTGCCGCCGAGCGCCACCTGGACCAACGACGACTTGCCCACGCCCGACCGTCCGAGTACTGCGAACGCCGGAGGCACCGCCGACCCGACACCGGACGGCGTGAGCGAATCACGCCAGGTGCGGTGGATCTCGACAACCTGCCGCACCACCATCTCGATCTCCGTGCTGCGCCCGAAATACCGCGCCTTGTCCGTGGCCCCGAACGTCGTGAAGCCCAGGTACGGCGATTCGGGCCTGCCTTTGCGCGTGCGGGCCCCCCTACGGGACAGATTGTCGACGGCCGTCCACCAGTCGGCGAGTTCCCCCGGCGCGACACCGCACACCGCGAGCACGCGTTCGAACGGTTCGCGGCTCGCCTTGGTCGGCGCGTGCTGCCCGGCGAACCAGCCGGCCACCGTACCCAGCAGCGCGTCGGCCTGCTCGGCGACCTCGCGCACACTCAGCCCGGCCGACTCACGGCGCTCGGTCAGTGCGGCTCCGAGCTCCTCGCGGGTACGGACACCCTCCGGTCCACGCAACCGCCCATCGGCCGCGGACGGTCCCGTGTCGTCCGAACGGTTCGGATCGTCGTCCGTCACGCCGCCCACCGGCCGTAGAAGTGCCGGGGACGGCCGCCCGCACGCACCGTGCACGCGTGGCCCGCACGCATCACAGATCCCCCAACGTCGTCCGTGTTTTGCCTGGTCAGTGTATCGAATCACGTATCGACTTAGCGGTTGACGCATTTTGTTGCGGTTCCCACCGGCGCCTCGCCGAATAATTCGAGTTCTCAGTATGTCGTTCGTTCCCGTCTGCGGGAACCACCCCATCGGAGGACACCATCACCATCGCGACCGCTTCAGACCAGGTTCCCACGGACAACCACGCTTCCCCGAAGCCACAGGGTCGCGCGGACTCCTATAGTCGGCCGCTACGTTCGATCCCCGATACGAGTACCGATGCCGACTCGTACTCAGGCGCCACGCCTCCCGGCCCCGACCTGACGGCCAGGGAGATCGAGGTGCTGTTGACGTGGCTGCGCGTCGGTACCAAAGCGGCCGCGGGACGGACGCTGTTCATCGGGACCGCGACCGTCAAATCGCACCTGACCCGCATCCGGCAGAAGTACATGGCTGTCGGCCGCCCGGCCGCGTCCAAGTCCGCTCTGTTCATCAGGGCGGTGCAGGACGGCTATATCGACATCACGGAGTGGGACGACGTCGGTCTGACAGACCCCGACATAACTGAGGACTAGGCGTAACCGAGGACTGGGCGTAACCGAGGACTGGGACGACCGGACCGGCCGGCAGTTATCCGGGCGCGGTCGCCGTCGCGGCGCCTTCCAGGAACCAGGTGAGCTGCTCGCCCTTGCCTTTGACCGCAATCGGTCCGCGCTCTCTGAACGCGAATTCGCCGGCGAGCCGGTCACGCACATCGGTGGTCACCTGGATACGTCCGACGACGCCCGTCGACTCCATCCGGGATGCGAGGTTGACCGCGTCCCCCCAGACGTCGTAGAAGAACTTCTTCGACCCCACCACACCCGCCACGACCGGGCCGGTGGCGATGCCGACCCGCAGCCCCAGCGCCGCCCCGTCAGCTCCGGGCACGTTGCCGGCGACCTCGAACATGTCGAGCGCGAACCGCGCCAGGTCTCGCAGGTGATCGGACCGGGGGTCGGGCACGCCGCCGACGACCATGTACGAGTCGCCGATGGTCTTGATCTTCTCCAGCCGGTACTTCTCAGCCAGTGCGTCGAGATCGGTGTAGAGATGGTCGAGGAACCGCACCACCTCGGCGGGCGGGGTATGGCTCGACATCGCCGTGAACCCGGCGATGTCGGCGAACAGGATCGACGCGTCGTCGTATCCGTCGGCGATCTCCTCGTGCGCGGGCTCCTTCAGCCGCTGCGCGACGGTACGGGGCAAGATATTGCCCAGGAGGGCTTCTGACCGATCGTAGGCATCCTCCAGGGCGGCCTCGGCACGCCGCATCTGATAGAGGCCGTACCCGACGATGCTCACCGCCAGCACAGACGCGGCCACACAGTTGGCGACGAAGCTGCCAACCATCAGCCAATCGGGTGCCCGGCCGGTATCCCCGGGGACGGTGAAATACAGTATCGGCACCGCGGCCGTGCAGATCACCACTGTCCCGGCCGACAACCGGATGCGCGTGATCCCGACGACCATCGGTGTCGCGGCGGCCAGGACGAAGAAGTAGAACAACAGACCCGTGTCGGTGCCGAGTTGGACGCACAGGGTGCTGAGCACCGCCGTACCGACGACAAGGAAGCCGATCCCCGCCACGAGCGATCCGAACCGCCCCAGCATCGGCACCAGCGCCAGCACCAAACATGAGATGAAGGTCGCCGCAGCCGCCTCCACGGGTCCCCCGAACAGAAATCCCACCGTCGCATAGGCCAGACATACCGCGGCCGAACTGTACGCCGACAACGACACCAGTTGCTGGGCCCGGGCATCGAGATCGGTGACTACAGGCGCGTCGGTGCCCTCGGCACACCAGGTGCGGTGGTCGGCGCGGCGGGACACCGTTTGAGGTTAGCCGCCCGGAGGCGTCGACGGTCACCGAACCGACACGGTCACCGAACCAGCACGAATAGAAAACACCCAGCCGGTGAACCCGGCTGGGTGTTCTCGATGACTCGAAGAGTCAGATCGTCACTTGACGATCTTGGTGACGCGACCGGCACCGACGGTGCGGCCACCTTCGCGGATGGCGAAGCGCAGGCCCTCGTCCATGGCGACCGGCTGGATGAGCACGACGCTCATCTCGGTGTTGTCGCCCGGCATGACCATTTCGGTGCCCTCGGGGAGGGTCACGACGCCGGTCACGTCGGTGGTACGGAAGTAGAACTGCGGACGGTAGTTGTTGAAGAACGGGGTGTGGCGGCCGCCCTCGTCCTTCGACAGGATGTACGCCTGGCCCTCGAACTCGGTGTGCGGGGTGGTGGTGCCCGGCTTCACGATGACCTGGCCACGCTCGACGTCCTCACGCTTGAGGCCGCGCAGCAGCAGACCCGCGTTGTCGCCGGCCTCGGCCGAGTCGAGCAGCTTGTGGAACATCTCGATGCCGGTGACGGTGGTCTTCTGCGACTTCTCGCGGATACCGACGATCTCGACTTCCTCGTTCACCTTGACCGAGCCGCGCTCCACACGACCGGTGACCACGGTGCCGCGGCCGGTGATGGTGAAGACGTCCTCGACGGGCATGAGGAACGGCTTGTCGGTCTCGCGGACCGGGTCCGGGATCGACTCGTCGACGGCAGCCATGAGCTTCTCGACCGACTTGGCCCACTCCGGGTCACCCTCGAGAGCCTTGAGCGCCGACACCCTGACGATGGGGGCGTTCTCATCGAACTCCTGAGCGGCCAGCAGTTCGCTGACCTCCATCTCGACGAGCTCGAGGATTTCCTCGTCGTCGACCATGTCGGCCTTGTTCAGCGCGACCAGGATGTACGGAACGCCGACCTGGCGGGCCAGCAGCACGTGCTCACGGGTCTGCGGCATCGGGCCGTCGGTGGCGGCGACCACGAGGATCGCGCCGTCCATCTGGGCGGCACCGGTGATCATGTTCTTGATGTAGTCGGCGTGGCCCGGGGCGTCGACGTGCGCGTAGTGACGCTTCTCGGTCTCGTACTCAACATGCGAGATGTTGATGGTGATACCGCGAGCCTTTTCCTCGGGAGCCTTGTCGATCTGATCGAACGCGAAGCTCTTGTTGAGGTCCGGGTACTTGTCGTGCAGCACCTTGGTGATGGCCGCCGTCAGGGTGGTCTTGCCGTGGTCGACGTGACCGATGGTGCCGATGTTCACGTGCGGCTTGGTCCGCTCGAACTTCGCCTTCGCCACTTGATTGTCCTCCTGGACTGTTGCACTGCTGGGCGGATCCCAGCAGAGACGTTCTTATATGGGGTTGTTTCGCGCCGTAGATCCGGATATCCGGGGACGCGCGTCGCGGTCCTCAGCTCGAGGAACGCTTCGCTGGGGCCGACGGTGGGCGGACTGTGATCCGCCCACCGTCAGCCGGCGGGTATTACTCGCCGGTGGCCTTCGCGATGATCTCCTTCGACACGTTCGCCGGAACCTCGGCGTAAGAGTCGAACACCATGGAGTAGTTAGCCCGGCCCTGGGTCTTCGACCGGAGGTCTCCGATGTAGCCGAACATCTCCGACAGCGGCACCTGCGCCTTGACGACGCGAGCACCGCTGCGCTCCTCCATGGCCTGGATCTGGCCACGGCGGGAGTTCAGGTCGCCGATCACATCGCCCATGTAATCCTCGGGCGTGGTGACCTCGACGGCCATGATCGGTTCGAGGATGACCGGGTTGGCCTGCCTCGCGGCTTCCTTGAGGGCCTGCGCGCCGGCGATCTTGAAGGCCATTTCCGACGAGTCGACGTCATGGTATTGACCGTCGAGCAGCGTCACCTTCAGGTTCACCAGCGGGTAGCCGGCGAGCACGCCGTACTGCATCGCGTCCTGTGCACCCGCATCCACCGACGGGATGTACTCGCGCGGAACGCGACCACCGGTGACGGCATTGACGAACTCGTAGGTGGCGCCGTCCTCGGCGTCGACCAGCGGTTCGAGCTTGACGATGACCTTGGCGAACTGCCCTGATCCACCGGTCTGCTTCTTGTGGGTGTACTCGTGCTTCTCGACCACGCGGCGAATGGTTTCGCGGTAGGCGACCTGGGGCTTGCCCACGTTCGCCTCGACCTTGAACTCACGACGCATGCGGTCGACCAGGATGTCGAGGTGGAGCTCGCCCATGCCGCCGATGACGGTCTGGCCGGTCTCCTCGTCGAGCTTGACCGAGAAGGTCGGATCCTCTTCGGCGAGCTTCTGGATCGCGGTGCCCAGCTTCTCCTGGTCGGACTTGGTCTTCGGCTCGATAGAGACGTTGATGACCGGGTCCGGGAAGCTCATCGACTCCAGCACGATCGGCGCGTCGGAAGCACACAGGGTGTCACCGGTGGTGGTGTCCTTGAGACCGATCATCGCGTAGATATGGCCCGCGGTGGCGTCCTCGACCGGCATTTCCTTGTTGGCGTGCATCTGGAACAGCTTCCCGATGCGCTCCTTCTTGCCCTTGGTCGAGTTCAGCACCTGCGTGCCCGCGGTGATGTGACCGGAGTACACACGCACGAACGTCAGCTTGCCGAAGAACGGGTGAGCCGCGATCTTGAACGCCAGCGCCGAGAACGGCTCGTCCTTGCTGGGCTTGCGGATCAGTTCTTCTTCCTCGTCGCCCACCTTGTGGCCGTGCACCTCGCCGATGTCCAGCGGGGTCGGCAGGAAGTCGATCACGGCGTCGAGCATCGGCTGCACACCGCGGTTCTTGAACGCGGAACCACACAGCACCGGGTACAGCTCGGAGTTGACGGTCAGCTTGCGGATCGCGCCCTTGATCTCCTCGACGGTGAGTTCCTCGCCGGAGAAGTACTTCTCCATGAGGGCCTCGTCCGACTCGGCGACCGTCTCGAGCAGCTGCTCGCGGTATTCGGCGGCCTTGTCGGCGAGATCGGCGGGGATCTCCTGCACCTCGTACGAGGCACCCATCGTCACGTCGCCCTTGGCGTCGCCCGGCCAGACCAGCGCCCGCATCTCGATGAGGTCGACGACACCGAGGAAGTCGTCCTCGGCACCGATCGGGAGCTGGATAACCAGCGGCTTGGCACCGAGGCGGTCGATGATCGTCTGCACGGTGAAGTAGAAGTCCGCACCGAGCTTGTCCATCTTGTTGACGAAGCAGATACGGGGGACGTCGTACTTGGCGGCCTGCCGCCACACCTGCTCGGACTGCGGCTCGACGCCTTCCTTGCCGTCGAACACGGCGACGGCGCCGTCGAGGACGCGCAGCGAACGCTCCACCTCGACGGTGAAGTCGACGTGACCGGGGGTGTCGATGATGTTGATCTGGTTCTTGTTCCAGAAGCACGTCACCGCGGCGGAGGTGATGGTGATACCACGCTCCTTCTCCTGCTCCATCCAGTCGGTGGTCGAGGCACCGTCGTGGGTTTCACCGATCTTGTAGTTCACACCGGTGTAGAAGAGGATTCGCTCCGTGGTGGTGGTCTTGCCGGCATCGATGTGCGCCATGATGCCGATGTTGCGAACCTTGTTGAGGTCGCTGAGCACTTCCTGTGCCATTACGTTCCCTTCGGGAATTCGAGGCCTGTAAGTCTGTCGTGGCTTTCGCCGGTTGTCGCTTCGCCCCGCCCGACGTATGCCGGGCGGGCTGACCGGGCGGCCCCGCTCGCGGCGAGGCCCTGGTGCGCGGCCAGAACTTGTCGGTACATGATCACCATCTCACCATTTAGCACCGGCAATGCGAAGCGAATAAGTCACCAGCGGTAGTGCGCGAACGCCCGGTTGGCCTCGGCCATCTTGTGCGTGTCCTCGCGGCGCTTCACCGAGGCACCGAGACCATTGGAGGCGTCGAGCAGCTCGTTGGCCAGACGCTCGACCATCGTCTTCTCGCGGCGCTGCCGACTGAAGGTGACCAGCCAGCGCAGCGCGAGGGTGTTGGCACGGCCCGGCTTGACCTCGATCGGCACCTGGTAGGTGGCACCGCCGACGCGTCGGCTCTTGACCTCGAGGGTGGGCTTGACGTTGTCGAGGGCACGCTTGAGCGTGATGACCGGGTCGGTGCCGGTCTTGTCACGGGCCTGCTCGAGGGCCTGGTACACGATGCGCTCGGCGGTCGACTTCTTGCCGTCGAGGAGGATCTTGTTGATCAGCTGGGTGACCAGCGGCGAACCGTAGACCGGGTCGTTGATCAGCGGACGCTTGGGGGCGGGTCCTTTACGTGGCATGTCGCTTATCCCTTCTTGGCGCCGTATTTGCTGCGGGCCTGCTTGCGGTCCTTGACACCCTGGGTGTCGAGCGAACCGCGGATGACCTTGTAACGAACACCGGGGAGGTCCTTCACACGACCACCGCGGACGAGCACCATCGAGTGCTCCTGCAGGTTGTGGCCTTCACCCGGGATGTAGGCGGTGACCTCGAC
>NZ_CALLZT010000077.1:0-33853 GCF_937858515.1 uncultured Gordonia sp.
ACGACGAGGTGGACGAGCCGTAGCTGCTGACGGCCATGAACTCCATCTGCGACGGGATGGGCAGCGCCCGGGCGAAGTCGGTCATGAACATGATCGCGCCCTTGAGGACACCGACCAGCAGGAGGTCTTCCTCGATATCGGCATAGCGCGCGGCGACCGACTCGGCGAGCTCCTGGGTGCGTTGCCGGATCTGTTCCTCGGTGATCAGGACCGCGTCGATATCGTCCCCATAAGGGTCATCCCCATAAGGGTCCTCACGGTGAGGATCGTGGCGGCTGGGCTGCGAATCGTCGGGCTGCACCCGATCAGCTTGTCATGACGGGCGCGACGCCGGTAGTCGGACACGGGCGGTATCCGGGCGACCCTTCGCACCGGCCGCCTTCGTCGCTACATCCGGACCTGGGACATCCGTCAGCCGTATGGATGCTTTTTATAACGGAATGGTAACTAACCGACATTGCCATCGGATCCGGCTGTAACGATGTCTCGACCCGCGAACGATGTGGATTTGTGAGGCGTACGACGCTGCAGCATGATGGTGACGCAGCAACGCCGTCGGCTTCATCATGACCGCCCACATCCTCGATGACCGCGAGACAGTAGCTTCCGGCGCAGTCCACGACAGAAGGCAGTACCACATGCAGAACCTGACCGGGCGCACACCAGTGCGCCTCTTCACCGCGGCGGTCCTGGCGATCTTCGCCTTGACCACCGCATTCATGAGCAGCGGCGGCGCCGCAGCCGCGCCGTCCGCAGATCCGGTCAAGTACCTCATCGCGCCCACCGTCGACAAGCGCGTCAACCTCTCGGTGAAGAACGGCTCCATCAAGACCGACAACGGCTGGGTGTCCATCCTCGACAACAAGGGCTCAAAGGTGTGGACCATGCCGCTGAGCTACTCGCTCGAGAACCTCCAGTTCCCGATCAAGGTCGTGAAGTCGAGCAAGACCGCCGTCTCCCTCAAGCCTGTCACCTACCTCGCTCTGGCGAAGCCCGCCGATGCGAAGTCAGTGGCTGCCGCACGCACCATGGCGTTTGACTACGCCAAGAAGCAGAACCCGGAAAGTGCGGGATACCGGACCAAGAAGGAACGCGACGACGCCGCCCTCAATCGGTTCCAGAGTGAAGTCGGTGCCGGTATGACCATCACCTCGGTCATCTTCGCAGCGATCGGTGTAGTCGTCGGCGTCGCGCTGATCGGCGTGGTCGGCTGCGCCACCATCGTCGCTTGCGTCCCGGCACTCGCGGCGGGCGTGACGCTCGGCGGCATCGCCGGTACCGTCCTCGGCGGAGGCGGTTCCGTGGTCGTCGCCGGAATGCGCTACTTCCAGACCATTACCGCCCCGTTCACGCCCCCGGCCACCAAGAAGAAAAAGAACTGACTTAGTCAGCACGCGGCTTGACCCAGAGCCACGGGATCATCGCACGTGTGCCCACCGACGAAACCGTCGTCGGTGGGCATAACGTTTTCCCGCCCAAGGCAGCGCACAACACGTCCCGGCATGTCGTCCGACCGGTTGAATTCACAGCAGGATCTTAGTCTCGGGGCCGAAGAACTACCTCACGACCAGTGTGGCGTGAAACACTACTCATCGAGATTTCGAATCAAGTATCACCAATCAGCTCGTCGGGTCTACGTAACAGGTCGGCATCGACCTGCGAATCACCTGAATAGCAGTCCGCTGAGAGAAAGCAGTCAAGTATGTCCGTTAGGCCCACGCGGAGCCTCACCCGTGTGTTCATTGCCGTGCTCACCGCGATCGTCGCCGTGACCACCGCCCTGATGTCCGGCGGCGCCGCGAGCGCCGCACCCGCCAACAACGCGGTGAAGTACAAGATCTCGCAGATCGACAGCAAGGTCCTGCTGTCGGTCACCGATGGCACGATCACCCAAGACGGCAACCTCGTCAGCATCCGCAACAAGGCCGGTAAGGCTGTATGGGCGATGCCGTTGACCTATTCGCTCGAGAACAAGCAGTTCCCCATCGAACTGGTCAAGTACAGCTCCAACCGCGTCGCGCTCGTGCCGATCAAGGATCTCTCGCGTGCCACACCGGCCGATGCCAAGCAGGTCGCCTACTCCCGCAAGGTCACCCAGGACTACGCGTCCAACGGCTACCGCAGTCGCCAGGAACGCGACGACGCCGCGCTGCGCCGCTTCAACTCCGAGGCCTCGGCAGGCATCACCATCACGTCCATCATCTTCGCCGTGATCGGCGTCATCATCGGTGTCGCACTGATCGGCACCATCGGATGTGCAACCATCGTCGCCTGTGTTCCGGCGCTCTCGGCCGGCGTGACCCTCGGCGGTATCGCCGGCACCATCATCGGTGGCGGCGGCTCGGTGATTGTCGCGGGCATCCGGTACTTCCAGACCGTTACCGCGCCGTTCAACCCGCCCCGCCCGAGGAACTGATCGTGCGAGTGCCCTGAGCGGGCACTACCCGATATCGATGTCGGCAACCGTGGTCCTCTGCCGAGGGCTGTGGTTGCCGACATCGTTGCCAAATCGCGAGCACGAACTCGCAAGGCGCACACCGTGCGACAGCGCGACCGAACGACAGCGCGACAGCAGTATCCACCACCAGGCAGCAGCCGCTACCAGAAAGCAGCACCACCTGATGCAGAACTCCACCGGACGCACCCTGGTACGTGCCACCACTGCGGTCGTCCTGGCTCTCATGGCCATGACGACCGCCCTCGTGAGCAGCGGCGGTGCCGCGGCGGCACCAGCACCTGAGCCGGTCGCCTTCAAGCTCCGCAGCACCGGCACGGGCATCACGATGCACGTCGCCAACGGCTCCATCACCAGCGCGGACGGCTGGGTCGCCATCAACGACACCACCGGCCGCAAGGTGTGGACCATGCCGCTGAGCTACTCGCTCAACAAGTTGCAGTTCCCCATCACCATCCGGCACAACGGCAAGTACGACGCGGTCCTCACCCCGTCGCGGAACAAAGCCCTCGCCATACCCGTCAGCACCAGAACCTACGAGGCATCCAGGCTGTTCGCCGAGCAGGACTACGCGAAGAAGAAAAAGGCCTGCGCAAAGCCCAAGACCGACAAAGACGGCTACCGGTCCCGCCAAGCCCGTGACACCGCCGCACGGAACGACGTCGCCAAAGAGTTCGGCACCGCCCGCATCGGCACCTTTGTCGGAATGGCGATCGGATTCATCGTCACGTTGCCGCTCGGCGGCATCGAGGGAGCAGTTGTCGGTGCGGTCATCGGCACGCTCGTGGCCGGCGGTCCGACGTTGATATCAGCCGTCAACCGCTACTTCACCACCCTGACCACCCCGTTCAGGGCCACGGTCTGCCCGAAGTAGGTCGATGGCCGGCTGCCCCGCAGATCAGCGCGGGGTGCGGTGCACGGTGAGCAGACCGCAGGTGCGGACGACGTCGAGGCGGTGATCGGGTGATCCGCCGACCGCGACGCCGCCCTGACCGTGCCAGTCGGCCACCAGCGCGTCGACGGCCACGATCACCGGGTGCGTAGGTTCGGTGGCGCCGCCTTCGAGCAGCCACCGCCGGATGATGCGGCGGCGGATCGCCGGTGGGTGAGTGGCCAGAACGAGGGCGACGAGGGGCGGAGTGGGGCTGGGTTGGGAGCCTTGAGTCGCCGGACCCCTCGTGACCCTCGCTCCTTCGTCGCTTCGGCCTCGGGGATCAAGAAGGGGGTCGGGTTCGCGGACCAGACCGGCGTAGATGTCGGCGGCGAGGGTGTCGAGGGCGTCGTTGTCGTCCCGCAGCGACAAGGCGGTGCGAGCCAGCGCGGCGGGCACTCCCCCGTGCAGGATGTCATCGAGCAGCGGCAACGCCTCATTGCGTAGCCGCACGCGGGTGAAGCGTGGGTCGGCGTTGTGGGGGTCGTCGAATGTGGGCAGGCCCAGTTCGGCGCACGCGCCGCGGGTGTCGGCGCGGCGGATGCCGAGCAGCGGGCGGCCCCACGGACTATTCCACTCACGCATCCCCGCCAGCGACCGGGCGCCCGAACCGCGGGCCAGGCCCAGGAGTACCGTTTCGGCCTGGTCGTCGAGCGTGTGGCCGAGCAGCACCGGGCGGCCGGTGCGGGCACGGTCGAGGGCGGCGTAGCGGGCGGTTCGGGCCGCGGCCTCCATTCCGCCCGGACCGTCGACCGTGACCGTGACCACCTCGGCCGTCGCACCGAGGGCAATCGCCTGATCGGTGGCCCTGCGGGCGATGTCTGCCGAGCCAGACTGTAGGCCGTGGTCGACGACTATCGCGTGGACCGTCAGGCCGGCCCGGATGGCACCGGTGAGCAGGGCCAGGGAGTCGGGGCCGCCCGAGAGTGCCACGCAGACAGCATCGGGTGAGGGGCCATCGTCGACTTGCGGGGTTTCGAGGCTCGTCGCTTGCGCTCCTCGCACCTCTACCGACGAAGGGGGACGGTCGGTCGGCGACCCGTCGAGGTATGTGCGGGCGAAGGCGGCGACGGCCGCGGTTACAGCACCCGTTCGATCCACTTTTTCGGCTCGTCGATCTCGGCGGGCAACGGCATCGTCTCCGGTGAGGTCCAGATCGCGTTGAAACGCTCCATCCCGACCGTGCCCACCACCTCGTCGACGAACGCCTTACCGCGCACGTACTGGGCCATCTTGGCATCCATGCCGATGAGGGCGCGGAAGATGCGTTGCAGCGGGCTCTGCCGGGCGGTGCGTTTGGTGTCGAACGCCTCGCGGATAGCCGCGACCGTCGGCACGTGGGCCGGGCCGACCGCATCCATCACATGGTCGGCATGGCCCTCCAGCAGTGTGCCCAGCATCATCATGCGGCTGAACGCCTCGTACTGCTCGGGCGACTGCAGCAGCTGCATCGCGCCGATGATGCCCTTTTCACGGGGCTTGTCGCTGCGCACGGCCTCGGTGATACGGGTGACGACCTCCGACACCGACTCCCCCGCATCCGCCGTGAGACGTTCGATGTTGTCGGTCATGTACTGCCGCAGCCACGGATTGGCCGAGAACTGCACTCGGTGCGTCACCTCGTGCAGGCACACCCACAGCCGGAAATCGGACGGCACCACCTGGAGGGTGCGTTCGACCGAGATGATGTTGGGGGCCACGACCATCAGGACGCCCGGCTCGCCGGTGTCCGGGTCGGGGGTGAACGGATCGTACTGGCCGAGGATCGCCGACGACAGGAAGGCCAGGAGGGTGCCCGCCTGGGCGCCGCCGACGGTGGCGGGGACCTTTTCGATCGTCGACAGGGATGAGCGCCAGAGTTTGCCGGGGATGGCGGTGAGGGAGTCGGAGGTGGGGGCGTCAGGTGTGTCGGGTCGCCGGACCCAACGCGTCCCTCGCTCCTTCGTCGCTTCGGCCTCAGGGATCAAGGGGTCCGGGTGTGACTCGGTATCTTCGGCGCCTTTGACGCCGAGCATGGATTGCATGGAACGGGCGGCGGCATCGACCCACTCGTGGCGGTCGAGGACGCGAGTGGTGGGGACGCGCAGGCCGTCCGCCAGGCCGGTCACCTCGCGGACCGGGGCCTCGGCGCGGGTCGCGGCGTCGAGAAGTTCGGCGTAGGCGGCCTCGCGCGTGTACGCGGTGATCTTGGGGCCCGGTCGAGACAACCGCTTACCGATACTCGCGGCCACCGACCAGTCGATCCGCTCCCCGATCGACTCCACATCACCGTTCTCAGTCTGCATCAGCGACATCCGCACTCTCTCAGGTCTCCGACCACCGCGTCGAGCGCCGGTCTCGCGTCCGCCGGGGAGGTCCCGCCGGAGATCAGCGCATACGACAACACGCGGCCGTCGACGGTCTGCACTATCCCCGTCAACGAACTGACGCCCGTCAGCGTTCCGGTCTTGGCGCGCGCCCAGCCGGCACCCGGATTGGTCGACGGATCGAACCGGGTGGCCAGCGTGCCTGTACCGGCCGCGATCGGCAGTCCGTCGAGCAGCGGCCGTATCGCGGTGCGGGTCTGCGCGCTCACGCCCGAATCTCCACCCGAACCCGACTCGGGAGCGCTGGCCGCCGACATCACCGTGTCCAGGATCGTCGCCGATACCCGGTTGTCGTACGAGAGTCCCGACGAATCGTCCATCGTGACGCCGGCGACGTCGAAACCGGCGTCGGCCAGTGTCGCCTTCACCGCGGCGGCCCCCGCAGACAGGGTAGCCGGACCACCACGGGCCACCGACAACTCGATGGCCAGGGTTTCGGCGAGCACGTTGTCGCTGAACCGCAGCATGTCCTCGACCCGCGTCTGCAGCGGCGCCGACCGCACCGACGCCACGACCTTCGCGTCGGCGCCCGCGGTGGTCCCGGCGTCATCGAAGTCGACGTCCAGCGCCTCGGCGAGCACCTTGCCGGCCACCTTCGCCGGTTGGGCGGTACGGGGAGAGAACTCGTCGAGCGGATCCGTCGTGCGGCCGCCGTCGACGATCAGCGACTCGATGGGGGTGATGTCACCGCCGGCGATGTCGGCGCGTTCCCAGTTGCTGTTCATCGACGATCCGCTGAACGACGACACGTCGACGGCCACCGACGAGACGGCTGTACCGGACTTCTTGATCTGCGCGGCCAGGTCGGCGATGCGGCCCGGGTCGGTGTAGAACGTGGCCGACCCCTTCGGCTGCGCGGACAGCGTCGGATCGCCCGCGCCCTTGAGGATCAGCTGCCCGCCGGGACCGGACAGCACCTGTGTCGTCAGGCGTTTGTCGTGCGGGAGCCCGATCAGCGCCGCCGCACCGGTCAGCACCTTGGCGTTGGATGCCGGGACGCGCGGTTTGTCGGGACTCTTGGACCACAGCACCTCACCGGTACGCGGATCGGAGATCTGACCGGTGAACTCGCCGAGCTCCGGGGCCTTGATCGAGGCCGCGATGGCAGTGCGCACGCCCGCCGACGACGGTGTGGGCGCGTCCGGCGAGACCGGCCTGATCTGCGGGTCGACGACGATCGCCGCGGGCCTGGGCGGGATTCCCGCGGGCAGCTCGTTGTCGCGAAACTGGCTGTAAGCGACGATCGCACCCACCGCCAGAATCGCGACCATCACCACCGACAGCAGCGTCCAGATCAGAATTCGTCGAGTCCTCCTGGGACGCGAGCCGACATTGCCGCGCACAAAACCTCCGGGTCCGACATCAGGGATACAGGTCTAACAGTATCGTTCTAGGCGGTTCGTGCGGGCGACCGAAGGCCCGCACGGTGTCTCTACCGCAGGATCTACCGCAGGAGGAAACGTGGAATTCGATGTGGTCATCGAGATCCCCAAAGGCAGCCGCAACAAGTACGAGGTCGATCACGAGACGGGCAAGGTCTTCCTCGACCGCTACCTGTACACCGCGTTCGGCTACCCCGCCGACTACGGCTACGCCGACAACACCCTCGGTGAGGACGGCGACCCGCTCGACGTGCTGGTCCTGCTCCCCGAGTCGGTGTACCCGGGTGTCGTCGTCAAGGCCCGGGTCGTGGCGATGTACACGATGTCCGACGAGGCCGGCGGCGACGACAAGCTGCTCGCCGTGCCGGCCGGTGACGTGCGCTGGGATCACATCCAGGACGTCGGCGACGTCAGTGAGTTCGAGCTGAACGCGATCTCGCACTTCTTCGAGCACTACAAGGACCTCGAGCCGGGTAAGGAAGTCAACCCCGGTGGCTGGGTCGGTCGCGAAGAGGCCGAGAAGGTGGCGGTCGAGGCCGTCGAGCGTCTCAAGAGCGAAGAGCACTGAGTCCGTTCATCGAAGGTCCGGGAGGTGGCGCCTCAGGTGCTCGTCTCACCGGACCCTTCGTGACCTTCGCGACTTCGTCGCTTCGGCCTCAGGGATCAAGAAGGCGGCTCACTTCGTGAGCCCGGCGACGGCGGGGGATCGGCATTAGGATCGGGCGTTGTGACGCCTTCCCCACCCGCCCCCCTACCCGCGCCCACGGCCTCCCGCCCGCACTTCACCTCGATGCCGGATCTGGCGCTGCGAAATCTCGGCGGGGCGGTGGTCTGGACCAACGACGATCTGTTCGCCGAGGTCCAGAACCTGCTCAACACCCCGCCCGCCGAGTACCGGCCGGCCACATTCGGGCATAAGGGTCAGGTGTACGACGGCTGGGAGACGCGACGTCGGCGTGAGCCCGGCGTCGACCAGGCGATCGTGCGGCTCGGGGCGCCCGGCGTGGTGTACGGCGTGGTCGTCGACACCTCATGGTTCAAGGGCAACTATCCGCCGTTCGTCTCCGTCGAGGCGATTGCGGTCGAGGGAATCGTGTCGGGTGAGGAACTCGCCGCCGCGGACAACTGGATGACCATCGTCGACAAGCGGCCCGTCGACGGCGACACCCGCAACCCGTTCCGCGTCGACGCCAAGGAACGCTTCACCCACGTGCGGCTCACCATGCATCCTGACGGCGGTGTGGCCCGGTTCCGGGTGCACGGCCGCGGCGTGCCCGACCCGAAGTTCTTCCGCTACGGCCACTTCGACCTGGCCGCGCTGGAGAACGGCGGACTGGTGACCGCCTGCTCCAACATGTTCTACAGCTCCCCCAACAACCTGCTGATGCCCGGCCGCGCCCGCACCATGGGCGAAGGGTGGGAGACCTCCCGACGCCGCGACGCCGGCAACGACTGGGTGCAGGTGCGGCTGGCCGGCCGCAGCCGCGTCAGCCTGGTCGAACTCGACACCAGCTATTTCCTCGGCAATTCGCCCGGATCTGCGACCGTACGCGGCCGCGACGGGGAGACCGGCGAATGGTTCGAGGTGCTGCCCCGCACTCAGCTGCTGCCCGACACCCGGCACCGGTTCGTCATCGACCTCGACCGCCCGATGACCGAAGCCCGCCTCGACATCTTCCCCGACGGCGGCATGGCCCGCTTCCGCCTCTACGGCACCCTCACCGACGACGCCGAGGCCACCCTCATCGAACAGTGGGAACGCGGCGAAGCCTGACCGGGAACGGTGGGCGGGCCATCTGCCGGCTGGTGCGAGTTCGCCCAGCGTCCGAGCCTCGACCAGCAATGGGGGCACCTCAAGCAGCGAAGGTCGATTTCGATATCACCAGAAAGCTTCTCAGGCGACGAAGGCGGGGATGACCTCTTCGCGGATGCGGGCCTCGGTGGCCGAACCGTCGAGCGGGGTGATGATCACCGCGTCGGCGACCTCGGCCGCGTAGATGTCGCGGATGAGGCCGATGAGTCCGTGCGGGGTTCCGATGTAGCGCACCGTTTCCGAGCCCGTCGAGTCCGTCGGGACAGCACCGACCGAGGCGCGTGCCGATGCCGGATGTGCGGCGATCGCCACCTCCACCTCAAGGGCCACAATGAAATTCGCCGGATCCCGCTGCCCCGATCGCAGGACGTTGCGGGCCCGCTGGGCGTCGCGCAGGGTGGGGCGGCGCACCACGATCGGCAGGTCGACGTCGGTGTCGCCCCGCAGCGCGACCACCAGTTGCGGCCGGCCGACACTAATGGTGGTGCGTCCGGCTGCTTCGGCGATATCGACACTCATCCCAGGCTCTCTTTCACTCGTGCGGTGTCGCGACGGGACACCAACTCCGACAATGCATTCAACAGACGATCGATGTCGTCGGCAGCGGTACCGAGACCGAAGCTGGCGCGCACGGCACCGTCCGGGTAGCCCAGACGGGTCAGCAACGGATGCGCACAGAACCGTCCGTCACGCACCCCGATGCCGTGGTGGTCGCTGAGGTAGCAGGCCACCGTGCGCGCGGATAGTCCGTCGACGGCGAAGCCCGCGATTCCGACACGACCGGTCGAGTCGGAGAAGATCCGCAGCGGGCGCACTCCGTCGATGGCCGCCAGCCCCGCGTCGAGACGCTCACGCAGAGTATGTTCGTGGTAGCCGATGGCCTCGAAACCGATGACGGACAAAGATTCACACGCGTCGGCGATGGATACCGCACCGAGGACGTTGGGCGATCCGGCCTCGTGCCTGGCCGGTCCGGTATGCCACTGCACCGTTCCGCCGGACGCCACCTCCGCGCTCGCGCCGCCACCGGCCAGGTACGGCGAAGCCCCGTCCAGCCAGTCACCGCGGCCCACCAGAACCCCCGCCCCGAACGGCGCGTACAGCTTGTGGCCGGAGAACACCAGATAGTCGATGCCGTGGCTGACCACCGAAATCGGTTGATGCGCGACGAGTTGCGCTGCGTCGACCAGTATCCGGGCGCCGTGACGGTGGGCGATCGAGGCGAGCCGCGAAATCGGCAGCACCTCCCCGGTCACGTTCGATGCCGCCGTGATCGCCAGCAGCGCAGCAGGATTCGATGCCAGCTCGGCATCGAGTGCGGCGAGGGTGTCCTCGACGGTGGAGCACGCAGTGACCAGCCGGGTTCCCGAAAGACACTGCCACGGAAGAAGGTTGGCGTGATGCTCGATGTCGAGAACCACCACGTCACCGCGCTTGCCGAGGCAGTGCGCGAGCAGATTGATCGAGTCGGTGGTGTTGCGGGTGAACACCACATGGTCGTCGGCGCGGGCGCGCACGAACCGACGGATGCGTTCGCGGGCCTGCTCGTAGCGGTGGGTGGTGATCTGCGACAGCGCACCTGCTCCGCGGTGCACGCTCGCGTACTGCGGCAGGGCGTCGAGCAGCCTGTCGGCGACCGATCGTAGGGCCGGTGCGCTGGCGGCGTAGTCGAAGTTGGCATACCGCACCGACGATCCATCGAGCAGCGGCACCCGTTCGTCAGCACCGACGACGTCGGCGAGAGCCGGGATGTACCCCGGGACGAACGGTGAGGCGACAGGACTGGACAGGACAGCAGTCATGACAAAAGCTCCTTGGGAGATCCACGCTTGCCGTGTCCGGTTGAACACGGCCGGGTCGTCACCCGGAGCACCCCACCGTGGTGGAGGGTTGCCGACCAGCGAGCCGGGGCTTGTCGCTGGTACTCGTGACCCACGACCAAGGGTGTCCCACCACCGCGAACCGCGTCAATCGGGTTCGGGAGTTCGGCTCACCGTGGCCGAAAACGGGTCCGGTTCGGGACCCACCTGCTACGGCTCTGGGCATGTCACCCGAAGGGTGACTGCCGAAACGCGCCCTGATCACTTAATATGCCGGGTATGTTCACCACACGGTGAACCGGTGTGGGGGCCGGCCCCGCACTCGCCTGTCCGGCGCACTGCCGTACCCGAAGGAACCCTGGTGACCACACCATCTCTGACCACAGCACGTCTGACCAAACCCGGCCGCACCGCCCGTATCGCGGCCATCGCCTTGCTGGTGCCGCTGGCCGTCGGGCTCGCCGCCTGCGGCTCCGACACAGACTCCGACACACCGTCGTCATCGAGCGTGTCGTCCTCCCCGAGCAGTTCGCCGAGCAAGTCGTCGAGCAAGGCTCCCGCGCCGTCGAGCACGACGCCTGAGGTCACCGAGCCCGTGCAAGAGCAAACTCAGGCCCCGGTCCAAGAGCAGGCACCCGTCGAACAGGCCCCGGTGGAAACCCAGGCCCCGGTCCAGCAAGCACCCGTCCAGCAGGCCCCGGTGGAAACCCAGGCCCCGGTCCAGCAAGCACCGGCCCAGCAGGCGCCACCGCAACTGCCGCAGGGTGGTGGCGGCCGGCCCGGCTACTGAGTTCCGGCGGTGACGGATACAACCGACCGCAACACCCCGGCCACCGACACCACGGCCACCGACACTACGGCCGGCAGAACACCGGCGACCAGCGCGCCTGACGCTGGCATGCCCGCCGTACGCGGCGCGCGGCTGCCGTCGCTGACCGGGATGCGCTGGTGGGCGGCGCTGGCTGTATTCGTGCTGCACACCGTGGTGTTTCTGCCGGTGTATCCGTTCTACGGAAGCGACACCTACTGGACGATCGCCAAGGCCGTCCCGATGCAGGTGGGTGCGGCGGGCGTCACGTTCTTCTTCGTACTCAGCGGTTTCATCATGCTGTGGACGCGCCGCCCCGGCGACACCCCGCGCGCCTTCATCTGGCGCCGCGTGAAGAAGATCTATCCGACGCATCTGGTGGCCGTGGCCACGCTGGTGCTGGTGCTGCCGGTTCCGCTCGGCAAACTGGTCACCTGGTTGCCCACGACGGCACTGGTGCAGACGTGGTGGCCCAACTGGACGTCGCTGGGCGGCCTGAACATCCCGGCATGGTCGTTGTGTTCGGAGATGCTCTTCTATCTCACCTTCCCGTTCCTGGTTCCACTGATCGAGAGGATCGCCGATCGGTTGCTGCCGATGGCCATCGGCGTGATGTTCGCCCTGATCGTGGCGCTGCACACGTGCTACTACCTGTTCGCCGACGGCTACAAGGGCACCGGCAACATGTTCGGCGCCCGGATGGCCGTCGCCGCCGACGGCACGCTGCCCACCACCACCCGCGAGTACGGGTACAATGCCGATCCCGCGTTCTTCGCGCACGACTTCCTCGGCTACGCCGACCACGGCTACTGGCTGAGCTACTACTTCCCACTCTCGCGCCTGCCCGAATTCTTCCTCGGGGTTCTGGTGGCGCGACTGGTGATCAGCGGGCGCTGGCGTAACACCCGGCTGTGGTGGCCGCTGGCGGCGTTGGCGGTGTCGTTCGCGGCGACGTGGTGGGTGCCGTCGAACTTCTCGATGAGCGTGCTGATCCTGCTGCCGACCGCCGCCGTCATCGCCACCGCATGTGTGCGCGACGCCACCGGCCACCGGGGACTCAACGCAACCGGCCCGATGGTATGGCTGGGCGACATCTCGTACGCCTTCTACCTGATGCAATACCCGGTGATGGTGATCGTCGTGAAATACTTGCTCGCTGGGCACGCCGTCGGGTTCACGGGCTGGCTGTGTGCGGTGGCACTGTGTTTCGTACTCTCACTCGTGGCTGCCGGTCTCGTGTACGAGTTCGTCGACAAACCCATCACCCGGCGCCCCCGAGCCAAACGACGCCGTAAGGCCGCCGCCCCCGTACCAGAAAGCGCCAGATGACCAACGCTCTCACCCGGTTCCTCGCACCGACGCTGGCCGCAGCGCTGACCGTCGTCGGTGTGTCGCTCTCGCCCGGTGCCGCGTCCGCGGGCGGTAATCCGAACCAGAACACCACCACGCCGTCCACCACCGCGCCGGTGCCCGCACCGAAGAACAAGCTGTCGAAGCCCGGCCAGATCGTGGTGCTCGGCGACTCCTTCGCCGCCAACAGCCCCGACATGGGCGCGGCCTGCACGCAGAACCCCGACGCCTGGCCCGAGCAACTCGGCAAACTCACCAAGCGCAGACTCATCGAGAAAGCATGCAGCGGGGCGTCGTTCGGATCGGCCAACTACCAGATCGGCGACGAGGCCCGGCTGGCCGACAAAGAGGGTGGTTTCACCACCGACACCGCCCTGTTCCTGATGCAGTTCGGGATGAACGACCAGTGGAACGGTGAGGACACCGCCCTGCGGATCATCATCAAATGTCTGGCCGGCGGCAGCTGCCAGGAAGACCACACCGCCGTCACCTCGATCACGCCGCAGGCCATCGTCGACCGGACCAAACAGGTCATCGACTACGTGCGGTACTACTCACCCAATGCCCGCATCGCGTTCGTCGGCTATCCCGAACTGCTGCATCCCGGAACCAAGGCCGCCTGCATCGACGTGGCCGGACGTGAGGTGACGATCCACAACTCCAAGGCGATCATCGCGCTGATCAACAAGCTCGACGCCGCCACCCGCGAGGCCGCGACCATGCTGAACGTGGATTTCGTCGATGCCCGCAAGGCCACCGCGGGACGGGGCCTGTGCACGCCCAAACCGCTGGTCCACGGGGTACTCGACTCGAAGACCGACGTATACGGTATTCCCGCCCACCCCACCGTCGAGGGTGATGCGGTGATGGCCAGGACCATCCGGGATCAGTTCGGGCTCTAGACCTGTCATAAACCCCACCGCTGGGCCCCGGCACGACAATAATTGCGATGCCGGGGGCCATCGGTGGGGTTTTTGACAGGGTTCTATGACAGCGGGCGCGTCAGCCCAGGGCTTTGTCGAGGTCCGAGAGCAGGTCGGCGGTACCTTCGAGGCCCACCGACAGGCGCACCACCGAATCGGTGAGGCCGATGGCCGCGCGACCGTCGGGTCCCATCGCCCGGTGGGTGGTGGTGGCCGGATGAGTGATCAGGGATTTGGAGTCGCCGAGGTTGTTGGAGATGTCGACGATGGACAATCCGTTGAGCACCTCGAACGCGCGCTCCTTGCCCGATACCCCAGCGCGGTCGTTGAGTTCGAAGGTGATCACCGAGCCGCCGCCCGACATCTGCCGCCGGGCCAGGTCGTACTGCGGATGTGATTGCAGAAACGGGTATTTCACCCAGCGCACCCGCTCGTCGGTCTCCAGGAACTCCGCGATGCGCAGAGCGGAGGCCACCGAGGCGTCCAGTCGCAGCTTCATCGTCTCCAGGCCCTTGAGCAGCAGCCACGCGTTGAACGCGCTCATCGCGGGGCCGGTGTGCCGCATCAGTTGCTGCACCGGGCCGTCGATGAACTCCTTGTCGCCGAGGACCGCGCCGCCGAGCACGCGGCCCTGACCGTCGATGTGTTTGGTGGCCGAATAAACGATGACATCGGCACCCAGATCCGCGCCGCGCTGCAGCAGCGGGGTGGCGAAGACGTTGTCGAGCACCACCTTCGCGCCGGCCGCATGCGCGAGTTCGGTGACGGCGGCGACGTCGACGAGGGTCTGCATCGGGTTGGACGGGGTCTCGAAGAACACCGCGGTGGTGGGCACCGACAGCGCCTGCTCCCACTGCTGCAGGTCCTCACCGTCGACGAAGACGGTCTCCACCCCCCAGCGCGGCAGGATCTCGTTGCACACCACGAAGCACGAACCGAACAGGCTGCGCGCGGCCACCAGCCGGTCGCCGGCCTTGAGCAGCGCGCCGAGCGCCACGAACACCGCGGCCATCCCGCTCGCGGTGGCGAAAGCCGCCGGCATGTCGTCGAGCAGGCGCAGCCGCTCCTGGAACATGTTGACCGTCGGATTGCCGTACCGCGAGTAGACGTAGCGTTCGTCCTCGCCGGTGAAGGCGCGTTCGGCGGCCTCGGCCGAGTCATAGACGTAACCGCTGGTCAGGTACAGCGCCTCGGACGTCTCGAAGAATCCGGACCGGTCCAGACCGCCGCGCACACCGATGGTGTCGAGCGAAACCCCTTCGGGGAGAATATGACTCACGACTGCCTCCAGGGCAGGTTCGAGGCGCGCCAGCCCTCCGAGCCTCGATGATCGTCGTCATCGAGAGCCCCTTCAAAACCGTCGAGCACGTTGTAGGCCTTGGCGACTCCGGCCGCCGTCGCCGCCTCGGCGGCACCGATCGAGCGATGCCCGGACCGGCAGATGAAGATCACCTCGTCGCTGTCGCGCACACCCGCGTCGCGAAGCTGCGCCACGAACGCCTGGTTGGGCGCACCGTCGGGAAAACCGACCCATTCGATGAACACGGTCCGCTTACCGAGGATCTCGAGGTCGGGTACGCCGACGAAGTTCCATTCCGCGCGAGTGCGACAGTCCACCAGAACGGCATCGGGGTTGGCTTCGAGCGCATCCCATGCTTCCTGGGGGGTCAGATCTCCCGCGTACGTCACTGCGTGCACACCTTCCATTTGCCGTCCTCGCGCACCACGGTGGTGCCGACGACGTTCTTCTTGTCGGCCGATTTCTCGAAATGCCAATGTACTCGGGCGGTTGCCCGGTCGCCGTCGACGGTGAGGTCGGTGATCTCCGGGATCATGATCTGGCCGTTGTCGGCCATCGACTTGCGGTTGTCGGTGACGAACGTGTCCTCGGCCGGGAAGCCCTCCGCATTCCGGACGGCCGCACAGTTCACCGCGGCGAACTTGCCGAAGTCGGCCTCGTTGCGGGCCGTGTAGTAGTCGTTGATCGCGTGCTGGACCAGCGCGTCATCGCTCATCCGGCTCTCGGCGGGACGCACCGCGTTGGAGATCAGCACCCCGATCACCACCACGAGGACCACCACGCCCGCGATGATGAACGGCAGTGCCGCCCTCCAGGACGGTGCGTCGTCCTCCGGGACCTGCGGAGACGGGGTGGGGGGTGTGGCCGTGGGGGGTTTCGCCATGGACCGGATTCTATCGGCCGCGTATCCGGTGTCCGACCGGCAGGATCGGCAGCGCGAGTGAGGTAACCCTCACAAGTATTTGGGCGTCGGCGCCCGAGCGCCTACCGTAGAAGGGATACGCACTCCCACCGACACCGAGGAAAACCTCTCACGATGAGCGAAGACACCCGTCCGTTGCGGGTTGCCATCGTCGGCGCGGGTCCCGCCGGGATCTACGCCGCCGATGCCCTGATGAAGCATGACGACCTCTCCGAACGCGGGGTCAGCATCGACCTGTACGAGCGGATGCCCGCCCCGTTCGGCCTGATCCGGTACGGTGTGGCACCCGACCACCCGCGGATCAAGGGCATCATCAACGCCCTGCACAAGGTACTCGACAAGCCGCAGGTGCGCCTGCTGGGCAATGTCGACTACGGCACCGACATCAACCGCGACGATCTGGCGCGTCACTACGACGCCGCGATCTTCTCCACGGGCGCCGTCGACGACCGCGACCTGGAGATCCCCGGCATCGAGCTCGACGGCAGCTACGGCGCCGGCGAGTTCGTGGCCTGGTACGACGGGCACCCCGACTTCTCTCGCACCTGGCCGCTGGAGGCCGAGAAGGTCGCCGTGATCGGTGTCGGCAACGTGGCCCTCGACGTGGCGCGCGTGCTGGCCAAGACCGGCGACGAACTGCTGCCGACGGAGATCCCTGCCAACGTGTACGAGGGTCTCAAGGCCAACAAGGCGATCGAGGTGCATGTGTTCGGCCGCCGCGGCCCCGCGCAGGCCAAGTTCACCCCGCTCGAGCTCAAAGAACTCGACCACTCCCCCAACATCGAGGTCGTGGTCAGCCCCGAGGACATCGAGTACGACGAGGGTTCGGCCGTCGCACGGCGCAGCTCGAAGATCACCGACCAGGTCGCCACGATCATCGAGAACTACGCCATCCGCGAACCCAAGCAGGGTGCCATCCACAAGCTGTTCCTGCACTTCTTCGAGAATCCGGTGGAGGTGCTCGGCGAGGACAGCAAGGTCGTCGGTCTGCGCACCGAACGCACCGAGCTCGACGGCACCGGCAACGTCAAGCCCACCGGGCGGACCACCGACTGGGAGGTCGGCGCGATCTACCGGGCCGTGGGCTACCTGTCCGACAGCCTGCCGGAGATCCCGTTCGACTCGCAGGCGGGCGTGATCCCCAACGAGGCGGGCCGCGTGTTCGACGAGGGTGCCCACCTGACCGGGCTCTACACCACCGGCTGGATCAAGCGCGGCCCCGTCGGCCTCATCGGCCACACCAAGGGCGATGCCAACGAGACCGTACAGTGCATCGTCGACGACACCGCCGCAGGCAGCCTGAACACGCCGGCCGATCCGTCGGAGGAGTCGGTGATCGCGCTGCTGGAGAGCCGCAAGATCCCGTTCACCACGTGGGCCGGCTGGTACCGCCTCGATGAGCACGAGCGCGCGCTCGGTGCCGCCGAGGGCCGCGAACGCATCAAGGTCGTCGAGCGTGAGGAGATGCTCGCCGCGTCGGAGCCGGACAAGGTCTGACGGCAACAAGCCATGGCCACAGAATTGAGGGCGACCGGATCACCGGTCGCCCTCAATTCTCTCCCTCTACGCCGTTCGGGACGGCCGACGAACTGAAACCGCTACCAACCCCGAGCCGCTATGAACCGAAGCCAGCCGAACCGAAGTCCGAGGAACCGAGCGACGACGAACCCGTGGACGGGCGCAGCGGTGACTGCACAGCAGCGCCGCCCTTCTCGATCTGCTGTTCGATGTTGCCCGCGCGCACACCCCACGGGGTCGACGGTGCGTTCCTGGCCATCGTCACCTCGTTACGCCAGGCTCCGACATTGTTGTCGATGTTCTCGATGACCGGGCTGATGGTGTAGCCGGAGATGGAACTGGGTACGCAACCGGCCCAGCGGGTCTCGATCGGGTACTGCCAGCGCTTGGCGGCCTTGTTATAGATCATCACGGTCTTGCCCGGCTTGACCTCGTTGATGTGGACGGTGCGGCCGTTGAACTCCGACAGCGTGACGTTGCGGATGGTGGTGCCGCCGACGTTCTTCACCGTCATCGAGCGCTTCATGTACCAGAGCTGGTTCCACGGCTGACCCCACTGACCGAAGACGCACTTCACCGAGCCCCTGATCTGGAGATCGCCCGGCCAGGCGGCCTGCGCGGGTGCGGTGCCCGCGATCGTGCCCGCGGCCAGGCCTGCGACGGCGAGACCGGCCGCAGCGGCCTTCTTCAGCGCTTTCATCCGTGTGTTCCTCCATTCGCGGTGCCCGGCACCGTGCCGGTCCGCTTCGTCAAGACAGGTCTGCGCGACCCCCGTGCACACAATGTCGCCGACCAGGCTGCAATCGTTACTTCCGTCACGAGAATTAGGGAAAGAAGACCCTGGTCACAATCTTCGGATTGCGAACGAATAGTGCCGACGACACGCTTTTCGGATGCGTCAGAGCGCGATAACACCGCCGAGCCAGACACCGGCGGCGAGAAGGGCGGCGAACAGTTCGATGCCCATGGTGATGAGCGCGGCCTTCGCCGCGGCTATCGCCCCGGCCCAGGCGATCGACGCATCCCGGGTGCGCACGAACTCCGCGACGTACGCACCGACCATGAACCCGATGAACAGGCCGATCACCGGGACCACGAAGAAACCGACGATCCCGACGATGCCGCCGACGAGAATGGTGATGTTCGGCACACCGCTCGATTTGAGATGTTTACCGGCGACCAGGTACTTGACCACGTCGCCGATCACGATGAGGGCGGCGGCGATACCGAACACCAGCCACGCCCCGCCGCCGACGATCGCGGCCCACACGAGAATGGACGATCCGACGATCAACCCGCCGGGCAGCACGGGAATGACGATCCCGAGCAGTCCTACGCTGATCACCAGGCCGACGATCAGCTCGCCCCAGATCGGCACCCCGCGTCAGTCGGCGACCGGTGCACGCACCTGCGTGCGTTCGTCGGCGCCGTCGAGCTCCGACGCCGGCAGCTTGTCGGTGGACCCGGACCGGGCGGGCGCGGGCCTGCCCGATTCGGGCGCCGCGGGCGTACCGGGTTTACGGGACACGCCGGGAGGCTGGGCACCCGGCGGCGGGCCGGGCCTGCGCAGCGGTCCACCACCGGCCGCCGGGCCCCGGCTGCCCGGTGCGGGTGGACGGGGGGCCAGGCCCGGACGTGCCGGTCCTTGACGGGGACCGCCCTGCACCGGAGCTGCTTGGGGCGGGCGTCCACCGGGACCTGGCTGGACCGGACCCCCGGCCGTGGCCGGTGGGCGGGGACCACCCGGCCGGGGCCCGGGTGCGGGCGGACGGGGCCCGGGCGGCATCACGCCGCGAGGAGCGGGCGCCGTGGGCCGGGCGGCGGGCGGCGGCACGGCACGGCGTGGTGCCGGTTCGGGCGAGGGCGCGAACGGTGTCGGCGTGGTGATCTTCTCGGCGCGGCGGCCCGCGACCGGGGTGACCATGGCCGCCGCCGACTTGGCGCGCCGGCGGGCGGTCTGTACGTCGTCCGCGGTGGCGGTGACCACACCCATCCGACGACGGACCTGGCTCTCGGGCTTGCCGAACAGCCGGACATCGGTCTCCGGCACCGCCAGCGCACGAGCCACGTTCTCGAACCCGATCGCGGTGCCCTCGATCCCGCCGTAGATCACCGCCGACGCGCCGGGCGAGGCGAGGGTGACGTCGACCGGCAGACCGAGGATGGCCCGTGCGTGCATCTCGAACTCCGAGAGCCGCTGCGTGGCCATCGTCACCAGACCGGTGTCGTGCGGACGGGGGCTGACCTCGGAGAAGTAGACGTCGTCGCCCTTGACAAACAGCTCGACTCCGAACACGCCGCGCCCGCCGAGGTTCCCGTCGCCGAATGCCGACGCGACGCGCGCCGCGATCGAGGTGGCGGCGCCGAGCGCGAACTCGGGCATCTCATGCGGCTGCCAGCTCTCGACGTAGTCGCCGTCGACCTGACGATGCCCGATCGGGGCGCAGAAGTGGGTGGTCAGCTCACCGGTCGCGGGATCGAGGGCCCGAACGGTGAGCAGGGTGATCTCGTAGTCGAAGTCGATGAAGCCTTCGACGATCACCCGCTGCCCCGATACCCGGGCGCCCGTGTTGGCGATCTCCCACGCCTTGGCCAGATCGCCCGGGCCGCGCAGCACGCTCTGCCCCTTGCCCGACGACGACATCACCGGCTTGACCACACACGGATAGCCGACCTGCTCGGCGGCCACCGTCAGCTCTTCGAGGGTGTCGGCGAACAGGTACGGCGACGTGGGCAGACCCAGCCCTTCGTCGGCCAGGCGGCGGATGCCCTCGCGGTCCATGGTGGCCACGGCGGCCTTCGCCGACGGGATGACCTCGGCGACACCGTCGGCCTCCACCTCGGCGAGCGCGCTCGTGGCGATGGCCTCGATCTCGGGCACCACATAGTCGGGCTGGTATTTGTCGATGACGGCCCGCAGCGCGGCCGGGTCGGTCATATTCACGACCTCGGCGTGATGGGCCACCTGATGGCCGGGCGCGTCGGCGTAGCGGTCGACGGCGATGACCTCGACACCGAGCCGCTGGAACGCGATGATGACCTCTTTGCCCAGCTCACCGGCGCCCAGCAGCATCACGCGCGTGGCCGACGGCGACAGCGGGGTACCGAGCAGTGACGGCGGTCCGGCCTGTGGTTGGCGCCGCACCGGATCCGCGCCGTAGGCGACCGTCTTCTCGGCGGCAGCGGCCCCGGCAACGGCGGTCCCGGCATCGCGGCCGACCGGCACGGAACCGAGCCGCGCCACCTCGGTCGCACCCTCGGCGGGCGGCCGATCATGGCTGTAGCCGTTCCGGCCACGCTCCTCGTCGTTCGGTGTCATGGTCTTGATCGTACCGGTGCCGAGCCCGCTGATCGCCCTTCGATTCGCCGCTCACCCCTTCGGTCTGCATCCGGCCGGGGCGCGGGCCCCGGGATACCGCCGAAAACGACTGTCGGTTCGAGCCTGCCCCGCAGCGTGACCGCGTCGAGCTCTTCCCACAGACGTACCTCGGCCGCCCCCGACTCGGTGGACAGCGCGGCCTCGATGGTGCGCTGGGATGCCAGCGGCCGGCGCGGATCGCGTTTGGCCAGCTCCGACAGGCGCGCGCTCTCGTTGACAGGGTCGCCGATCACCGTGTACTCGAAGCGTTCGATGGCGCCGACGTTGCCGGCGACCACCGGCCCGTACCCGACGCCGATGCCCGCCGAAATCTCCGGCACCGCCTCCGGCAGCCGGTCGGCGATACCACGGGCCGCCGCGAGCGCAGAACCGGCCGGATTACTCAGCGCGATCGGGGCACCGAAGATCGCCAGCACGGCGTCGCCCTCGAACTTGTTGACCAGACCGTCATGCTCGATGATCTCGTCGACGATCACCGCGAAGAAGTCGTTGAGCAGCCCGACGACCTCGGTGGGGCTGCGGTTGGCGGCCAGCGTCGTCGACCCGATGACGTCGATGAACAGGGAGGCGACGGTGCGTTCGGCGCCACCGAGTTCCGGGTCGCCGGCGAGGGCGGCCTCGGCCACCTCGTGGCCGACGTGCCTGCCGAACAGGTCGCGCATCCGTTCGCGTTCGCGCAGGCCCGTCACCATGTCGTTGAACCCCGCCTGCAGGTCGCCGACCTCGGTGCCGTCGTACACCACCACGTCGGCGTCGAGGTTGCCCTTGCTGACCCGGTTGAACGCCTTCTGCATCGTGCGGATGGGACCGACGATGCTCATGCTGCCCAGGATCGTCAGGATGGGACCGGTGGTCAGGCCGACCACCGCCAGGACGACGACGCCGACGAACAGCTCGATCTTGGTGGTCTCGTCGCGGAACACCCCGAACAGCCCCACCAGCAGGATCCCCACCAGCGGAATCGCCGACCCGGTGATCCAGGCCAGCACCCACCTCGCCCGCAGACCGGACCGCTTGCGACGGCCATACCCATAAGTGATGAGGTCGGCGGCGACCGGGCGCAGCGTCAGCTCGATGAGGATGTAGCCGATGCTGACCACGACGAGTGCGGCCAGGCCGAAGACGAAGATGATCTTGGGGATCAGCGCCGGTTCGAGCACGCCGTAGGCGATGGTGAAGATCACCAGGCCCACGAACCACAGCATCGCCTGGAACGTCGTCAGCGTCCACGGCAGACGTTGGGTACGCATCGCCTCGGCCCGCGTGGGCTCGCGCTCGTGGATGTTCCACTGCAGACGGCCGACCGCGAGGACGGTGCAACCGGCGATGCCGACGACGAACGCCGTCGACACATAAATCGGTAGTGCGATGAAGTTGACCCACCAGAGTTTTTCCACCAGCACCGGCGGGTCGGGGATCCCGACCAGCACCAGGGCCAGCGCAATGGATACGCCGATGGCGTTGGCGACGATCAGGCAGAACGTCAGCAGTGTCTGGATGCGGACCCGCTGACGCAGTGCCGTCTCACCTGCCGATCCGAGCAGGATCGAGCCGTAGTCGTCTCCCCGCATGTGTGGCTCCCCGCTCCCCGCGTAGCTACGCGTTCACAGAATGTCGCGCCGGACGATGGTCTGGTCGCGGCCCGGACCGACACCGATGCACGACACGTGCGCACCCGACAGTTCTTCGAGCCGCAGGATGTAGTTCTGGGCGTTCTGCGGCAGATCCTCGAACCTACGGCAGTCGGAGATGTCCTCCCACCAGCCGGGCATCGTCTCGTAGATCGGTTTGGCGTGGTGGAAACCGGTCTGCGTCATCGGCATGTCGTCCACTCGCTCGCCGTCGACCTCGTAGGCCACGCAGATCGGCACCTGGTCGAGGCTGGAGAGCACGTCGAGTTTGGTGAGGAAGTAGTCGGTGATGCCGTTGACGCGGGTGGCGTAACGGGCGATGACGGCGTCGAACCAGCCGCAGCGCCGGGCGCGGCCGGTGGTGACGCCCACCTCGCCGCCGGTCTTGGCCAGGTACTCGCCCCATTCGTCGAACAGCTCGGTGGGGAACGGTCCCGACCCGACGCGCGTGGTGTACGCCTTGAGGATGCCCAGGACCGTGGTGATCTTGTTGGGGCCGATACCCGAGCCCACTGCCGCGCCGCCCGCGGTGGGGTTGGACGAGGTCACATACGGGTAGGTGCCGTGGTCGACGTCGAGCAGAGTGCCCTGCGAGCCTTCGAGCAGCACCGTCTCGCCGCGTTCGAGGGCCTGGTTGAGCAATAGCCGGGTGTCGGCGATGCGGTGTGAGAAGCCCTCGGCCTGCGCGAGCACCTCATCGACGACGCGGGCCGGTTCGAGCGCCTTGCGGTTGTAGATCTTCACCAGGATCTGGTTCTTGAGTTCGAGCGCCGCCTCGACCTTCTGGGCGAGGATCTTCTCGTCGAGCACGTCGGCCACCCGCACGCCGACGCGGGCGATCTTGTCCTGGTAGCACGGTCCGATGCCGCGGCCGGTGGTACCGATCTTCTTGTTACCCAGGAAACGTTCGGTGACCTTGTCGATGGCCACGTGATACGGCATCAACAGGTGCGCGTCGGCGGAGATCATCAGGCCGGTGGTGTCGACGTCGCGTTCTTCGAGGCCGGAAAGCTCCTTGAGCAGCACGCCCGGGTCGACCACCACACCGTTGCCGATGACGTTGTTGACACCCGGGGTGAGGATGCCCGACGGGATCAGATGCAGCGCGAAGGTCTCCCCCGACGGCAGCACCACCGTGTGGCCGGCGTTGTTGCCGCCTTGGTAGCGCACCACCCACTGCAGTCGTCCGCCGAGCAGATCGGTTGCCTTGCCTTTGCCCTCGTCGCCCCACTGGGCGCCGATCAGGACGATCGCGGCCATGTTGTCCAAGCTCCTTTGTGTTCTGGTGAACGAAGGAAACCCTACTACCCGGCGCCACGCTGCGGCGGCAGTGCTCGGACTTGGGTGACACCGATAGTCTGGGCGGCGTGCCGATCGCCGTCCTAGAGCAGACCTGCAGGTTCGACGACAAGTCGGCCGTCCGCGCGCTGGTTGCCGACGCGCTCGACGATCCGTCGCTCACCCGGATCGTCATCCGAGGCGGATCGGACAATCCGGACGCGTTCGCGGCGGCGGTGCTCGCCCGGCTGATGATCGCCGAACGTCTCGACGTCGAGGTGGCCTACGCCGCCCCCGCCGCGACCCGCGCCACCAGCAGATACGGCCTCCCGCACGGTCCCGCCGCCGAACAACTCGCGACCACCGGCCGGGCCCGGGCGGTACCACTGATCCGCGACGACGCGGCAACGGTGCTGCTCGGCCGGGCCCGGCAACTAGGCGAGGGCGGCGCCAAGCTGCACGGGGAGACCTACGTCGACAACACCCGGCTGTTTCTCGGCGAGACCCGCGGCATCATCGTCGAACCGCTACCCGAGGCGCCCGGCGTACGCGCCCGGCTCGACCATCCGCTGCGACGCCGATGGCACACCGGCCGCGCCGCGCAGACCGGCGGCACCAACCTGGTCGTCGAACGCGAGGGCGTACTCACCGACCGCACGGTCAAGCGATCGACGTTCTACCGCCACCACATCGACCTGCTGCTCGTGCTGCCATAAACCCCGACAAACCTGACAAACCCAACAAGCAGAGCTACCAGGTCAGTTCCTCGTGGCAGCGGGTGCTCTGGTCGGCGGGATCGACCTGGATGGTGGCGTGGCCGAGGCCGTGACGGGTCAGCACCTCGCGCGCCGCCTCCAGGACCGTGCCGTTGGATTCGGCGCTGGCCAGGTGCACCGTCGCCACGTCCATGCCGGTGGTCAGGGTCCACACGTGCAGGTCGTGCACATCATCGACGCCGGGGATCGCGGCGAGCTCGCGGCGTACCTCGTCGACGTCGATGTGCCGCGGGGCCTGCTGGCTGAGGATGCGGGCGGCGTCCAGGAGCAGGCTCAGCGCCCGCGGCACCACCCACAGGGCGATGCAGACGGCCACCACGATGTCGGCGTAACCCCAGCCGGTGGTGATCATGACGACGCCGGCAACCAGGACTCCGACACTGCCCACGGCGTCGGCGAGGACCTCCATATAGGCACCGCGCACCGCGATCGACTCCTTGGAGTCCGCCCGTAACAGGAACATCACCGCGACATTCACCGCCAGCCCGATCGCGGCGACGATGATGAGCGTGGCACCGGGTACCTCGGGGTCGGTGCCGAGCCGTTCGATGGCCTCGTAGAGGACGTAACCGGCCACCCCGAACAGCAGCAGCGCGTTGATCGCGGCGGTGAACACCTCTGCCCGGTGCCAGCCGAAGCTGCGGGTGCCGGTGGTCTTGCCGTGCCGGGCCAGCAGCAGTGCGACCAGTCCCATACAGAGCGCCACGACGTCGGTGAGCATGTGCCCTGCGTCGGCGATGAGGGCGAGGGACCCGACGACGATGCCAGTGATCAGCTCGACGACGAAGTAGCCGCCGATCAGCGCGACACCGAGCGCCATCGGCCAGATACGCCGATTCGGCGCTGAAGCACCTGCCCCGTGAGAGTGCGAATGCGAGCCGTGCGAGTGGGAGTGCCCGTGTGAGTGACCCATGACCCGAAATATATGCGAACTTCCGCATGTGTCGCAAGGGTGTGAGGCCCACAAATTCAGGGTGACCTTAGTTGCCTGAACCGGGCAATCAATACACGGTCGAGGTGACGCACTCCCGCACACCGGGCTTGCCGGCGAACCGGTCCGCGGTCCACTCGACCAGCGGGTAGGTGACCGGACTGTCGGGCTCGATGATCTCGCCGTGGTCGACACCGCTGACCACGCGGTAGTCGATGACCTGCCCGGCCGCACAGCGCGCACTCACGAACTGGGCGGTCAGCGTCGGCAGCACGAGGGTGTCATCGCTCCCCTGCGCGATCAGCACCGGCACCGGCACCTTCCCGTCCGGCGCGTTGGCCACCAGGTGCCGGCGCAGTGCGGGCAGGTCGGGGTCGCCGATCACGAGCGTCTCCCCCAGGTCCCGGGTCAGCGCGGTCAACTCCACGGCGTCCCCGGGATCGAGCGGACACAACCCGGCCATGGCGCGGACCTTGTCCGCGATCTCCGCGGGCACCACCGACGAGAACCGGATGTCGGGAAAGTAGCGGTCGTACGCGGTGATCAGGAACGCCGCCAGCTGTTGGCCCTGCTCCGTCGATCCGCGTGCCTTCAGGAACATCGGCATGTCCGCCAGCGGCGCCAGCGCCGCCACCCCCACCAGGCGCACCCCGGGGGCATATCCGGAATCGAAAGCCGCTGTCGCAAGCGCAGATTGGCCACCCTGGGAATGTCCCCACACCACCGCCCGCCGACCGATCGACACGCCGTCGAGCTGCCGCACCGCCCGCAGCGCGTCCAGTCCGCTGCGCGCCAGCCCTGAGGCGATGTAGTACGGATGAACACCCGCCGAATCGGGCTGATAGTCGGGTGCCACGACCACCCAGCCGCGGGCCAGCGACTCGGCGATCGCCGGAATCAGTTTGAACGGTTCGGCCGTCGCCGACGGCATGCACTTCTGCTCGATACCGAGCGTCCCGTGCTCCCACAGCACCACCGGCCGCGGCCCGGCAGGCGGGTTGGCCGGCAGCAGGACGGTGGCCACCGCCGTCGTCAGCGCACCGTCGGGCATCGTGGTGGTGTAAAGGATCCTGCGGGCCGACGCACCGTCGGGAATCTGTTGGACCGACTGGAGTCCGTCCTCGCGGATGAGCACTCCCGGTGTCGGCGGGAGGGCGGCCGGGGCACGGTAGAAATCGTCGAGCGGCGCGGTCACCTCGGTGAACGGCGCCGCCGTCGACGGGACATTCGCCGACGGTGCTTTCGCTGACGGAACATTCGCCGATGACCGATGCGCGGGCGAGGCACCGGGACCCGGTTCGCCGGACTCCCCGCGCGAACACGCAGACAACGCCAGCACCGTCGACATCAGCAACAGAACCAGGCGCAGGCCCGTGCCCCGGCGTACGCCACCGCTGGAGCCGGGCGCTCCGTTCGCTTCCAGGACTGCGTTCACCAGCACATTGTGCACGGGCACCGGACAACAGGCGTGCCGGACAACCCCCGTATGATGTCACCCGTGCGGGCTAACTTCGGCGATGCAACCCGAGCCCGACAGCCCGGATATGCCTAATCTTGAGCGCGCTACCGCAATATGACCATGCCCTGAGTTCACGACGTCGGAGGTGGGCGATGTACCCCGAACACCCGTCGGTGATCGCCGGCTTCCAGATCGAACGAACGGTGGGCGCCGGCGGTATGGGCACGGTCTACGCGGCCCGCCACCCCAGGTTGCCACGGACCATCGCCCTCAAGGTCCTCAATCCGGCATTCGCCTCGGACACCATGTACCGCAGCCGTTTTCAGCGGGAAGGCCAGCTCGCGGCGAGCCTCGATCACCCCAACATCGTTCCCATCTACGACTGCGGTGAGGACGACGGCCGCCTGTGGCTGTCCATGCGGCTGGTGGCCGGGACGAACGCCGCCGAGTTGCTCGGCACCCACCCCGGTGGCCTCGACGCGAAGACGGTGGTATCGATCTGCGTCGATGTCGCCGCCGCACTCGACTTCGCCCACCAGCGCGGCATGCTGCACCGGGACGTGAAGCCCGCCAACATCCTCCTCGACACCTCTGCCAGCATCCCCCGCGCGATGCTGAGCGATTTCGGTATCGCCCGGGACCTGCAGGACACCGGGCTCACCGCCACCGGCATGGTGATCGGCACGATCGACTACTGCTCGCCCGAGCAGCTCGGCACCGCCGCCGACATCGGCGGCCGGGCCGACCAGTACAGCCTGGCGTGCACCGCATTCTTCCTGCTCACCGGCTCCAAGCCGTTTCCCGGCGCCACACCCACCGCGGTGCTCGCCGCGCACCTGTACGGCGAGCCGGTCCGGCTCACGCAGGTGCGGCCCGACCTCGGTCCGGCGGTGGAGAATGTGCTGTTGCGTGCGCTCAGCAAAGACCAGAACGCCCGGTTCGCCTCCTGCGGCGCCTTCGCCGACGCGCTGCGCCGGGCGGTGTACGAGGCACCTGGATCCGGTGCACCGACTGCGGCTCCCCCGGCTCTCGTGCCACCGAACCAGCAATACCCACCGACGCTGCAGACCACACCGCCACCGCACGTCCCCCCGCCCCAGTCCGTTGTCCCCAATCTGTACAAGCCGCACCCCGACCCGTTCCCGCCGACCGAGCGAGCAGTCACACCTGCACCGTACGACGGACGTTCCCCCGGATACGTCGGTCCGGTCCCGGGCTACCCCCCGCAGCCTCCTGTCCGGCGCCGCCACACCGCGCTGATGGTCGGGGCTGTGGTCGCGGCCGTCGTCGCCGTGCTGGCCGTCGCCGGTGTGGTGGTATTGAAGTCCGGCGACGAGCCCGCCACGACCGCCGAACCCGCTCCCGACAGCAGCCCGGCCGCAGCACCGCCGACGACCCCTGGGCCGATCAGCACACCGGTCACCACCACACCGCCCGCGCGCCAGCAGCACAACATCGCCCGCGGCACCACCGCCCTCGACCCTTGCCGGATCCCGGCGGAATTGTTGCGGGCCGGGCAGGTGACCACACCGCTGGAGGCCCGTGACGGCGCCGGGCAGATGATCCTGTGCGTGGGCAACGCCGTCGGCATCGTCGGCCCCGAGATCCTCATCGGCGGTTACGTGCGGGGGTCGGCGTTCGAGTCCACGATGCTGGGCAACTACGCGGGCGGAACCCCGACACTCACCGACATTCCCGGCTGGCGGCGCTACAACTTCACCGAGACCGATCGGCAGGTGTGGTGCAAAATGGGCTACCGGTCGACGAAGCAACCGGTGTTCACGCTGGAGATCGCCGCGATACTCGACCCCGGACCCAAGACGGTCCGAAACGATCCGGTCACCCGCGCCGCCCGGCAGACGGTATGTAACAGGCTCCCCGAGCTGGCCCGGGCCATCGACCCGGCCATGCCCAGCGGACAGTAATCTGATCAGGATACGGAGCGAGAATGCAGGTGCAGGGGTGTCGCGTGAGGCGATCGCATCAGGTGCGGGCACACCGCCGACGTGCCGGACGTGGGGTGGCATCGCTGATGCTGGCGGCGACGCTGCCAGTCCTGTCGATGACGCTGCCGGCCACGGCGTCGGCCGCGCCCGCCGGTGCCGTCGTCGTCATCGGTGATTCGTTCGCCACCAACCATTCCGACGACCTCGGCCCGGCCTGCGGACACAGCCCCACCTCATGGCCGGCCCGGCTGGCCCGGCGCACCGGTGATCATCTCATCAACGTCTCGTGTTCGGGCGCGAGCCTGTTCGGCCGGTACAACGTGTACGACCAGGCGAAGAAGGCTCAGAAACGCAATGGCTTCGGCCCCCGGACCCGCGCCGTCCTGGTGCAGCTCGGCTTCAACGACTGGAGCGGCAACCGGCTCCACGGGCGCTGCGTGGCAACCGAATGCGCCCACGACGGCAAACTGCGCACCATGACGGCCGCCACCTACGCCGGCCGGTTACGCGCGCTGGTCGACTATGTGCGGTTCTACGCGCCGAAGGCGGCGATCAGGATCGTCGGATATCCGGAGTTGTTCGCCGACGGCGCCCACAATCTGTGCACCAATGTCGCCGGCACGAAGATCACCAAACCGCAGACGCGGGCGGCGGTCGACGCCGAGTTGTCTCTGCGAAACACCCAGTCCGGAGCGGCGGACATCCTCGGCACCGGCTTCGTCGATGCCCGCGCCGTCACCGCGGGCCACGGAATGTGCTCGACCGATCCGTGGGTGCGCGGGGTCATGTATCCGCGGCCCGGTCTCGCCGAAACGCTCATGGTCCGTCACCCCACCGAACACGGCGATCTCGTGCTGGCGAAGGCCGTGGCCGACAGTCTCGACGGGTAGCCGGTCCGGGGCGTCGGTCGCACGCATTCATCTACCCGCGAAGCTCTGGTCGACGGGGGTCGCCGGGTCTAGACTTCTGTGAAAATGATTCGGGGACACCCAAATCCGGCATACAGGATAGTCAGCCCATTCAGCAGAATCCGGTCAGGCCGATGATCGGGGACCAACCAGCGAACATGGGGTCAACCAAAATGAAATATCGTCTGCGTACCGTGGCCGTGGCCATCGCCCTGCTGTGCGCCGTCCCCCTTGCCACCGGCTGCGACGACGCCGGCACCGGCACGTCCACAACCGCGTCCCAGGACGCGGGGGCAGACCTGTCGAAGGGCACCCTCGACACCGAGAATCCCGCCCCACCGGTTACCGCATCGGCTGGCGCAGACACCAGCGAAACCCCCAGCGGCACAGAGCCATCCACCGAGTCCGGATCATCCGACGAGTCCGGGTCATCGGACACACCCGAACCCACCACGACCGCGTCGGTCCCCGATCCGTGTGAGCTCCTGCCCAACACGCAGGTGTCCACTCTGACCGGCATGTCGGTGGACAGCGGTGGCGACGACGTCGGCGACAAGGATGCGCCCGAATGCCAGTGGCATCTGGTGGCCGAGCCCGGCGACGGTGCCGACTTCACCGTCAAGCTGTCCCCGACGACCCCCGAGAAGTTCGCCGAGGAACGCATCGCAGGGTCGGTGGACGTCGACGGCGTCGGTGACGAGGCGGTGGCGCGCGATTCCCGTCTGTACGTGCGCAGCGGCTCGACGTTGATCGACATCTATTTCCGGCGTTCGAGCGTGGACGACGCCACGGTACTGGCCACCCAGAAGAAGGTCGCCGGCGCCGTCGTGCAGAAACTTCACTAACCGGGCATACCGGGCTCAGGTCACACCCGTCATCTGTATGTCTGAACCTGTCGTTGACGTCGGCGGGCGAGTGTAAATTGCGGTGCACACTCGATCCCGCCCGGGGCCTGAACGCAAAGGACATCACCCATGAAGCGCGCCATCGTCACGGCCACCGCGGCCGTGCTCCTCGTCGTACCCCTGGTCGGCGGCTGTAAGGAGTCCACCGAGGTCGGGGCCTCCCCGTCGAACTCCAACGTGCTACCACCGGTCGGCGAGGTCGACAACAGCAACCCGGCGCCGCCGCCCTCGGACGACAAGTCCGCAGGCTCCTCACAGAGCGAGGAGAAGCCCGGATCACAGAATGAGGAACAGGATAAGTCCGGAGGCTCCTCACAGAACGAGAAGTACGACACCTCGAGCCCCTACGCTCCCGATGTGTGTGCGGCCATGTCGGAGGAGAAGGTCACCGAACTGACCGGCAAGCAGGTCGCCAAAGTCACCAAAGATGCCGGTGGGGAGAGCAGCTACCGGTATTGCCGCTGGGAATTCACCGACGGCAAGCTACTCGATGTCGTGGCGCAGGCCGGCACCAAGGAACTGAAATCAGACGAAAAGGTCAGCGATTATGTGAAGATCGACGGACTCGGTGACGCGGCCAACAATTACGCCGGTTCCGTCAATGTGCTGACAGGCTCCCTGCTGATCACGGTCTCCAGGACCGACCTCGCCACCCGCAAGAAGGTCGCCGCCTACCTCGTGGATCAGTGGGCCAACTGATCCACCCCCGATCATCGAAGTCAGTCGCGCAGCGTGGCGCGCGCCGATGACCGTTGCAGACCGGCCACCATCAGCAGGTCGACGATGAGCGAACGCAACTGCGCCAGGATCGCCGTCTCCGACATCGAGCTGTCGGAGACCAAGTCCGTCCTGGCCTTGCGTGCGATCGTGCGCAATACCCGCGCCGCGTCGGCCTCGTCGGGCTGCCCGCCCGGTGGCGCGACCATCATCGCGCGCAGCACCTCGTAGGCACCGCTCAGATCGTCGACGATCTCGATGATCTCCGGCCGCAGCGTCTCGCCCGACTGGGTCATCGTCAGCGCCCGCCGGGCGACGACGCGAAAGTTGCGGACGGAATTGTCGATGGGGTCGGCGGTGGCCGAAATCCGGCGCAGCCGGTGCCGCGAACTCCAGTACAGCGGCGAGATGGTGCTGATCTCCCGCCCGCCGGCCATGTCGGCGCGCATGGTGTTGATGTCGCCCTGCGTGCCGCGGGCCCGGGCCAGCACATCGGAGACCTGCTCGACGTCGTGGGCGCGCAGCCCGGCCGCGAGGTCGGTGGCGGCGTCGCGGATCGTCGCGAGCACCCCGGCGGCGTCGCGTCGGCTGCGCGATGCCGGGTTGACCGGCAGGAGCGCCACCACCAGGATGCCGACGACCCCGCCGACGAGGGCATCGACGGCCCTATTGATGCCCGCCGCGCCACCGGGCGGCAGCAGTGTGGCCACCAGCGCCGCCGACGACGCGGCCTGCATCGGCAGCAGCGGACCGTCGTCGAGGAAGACGGCGATCGACATCGCGATCGCCACCACGACCATGATCTGCCAGGTTCCCGAGCCGATCCAGGAAATCACCAGGTCGCCGGCGAGGATGCCGATGGTGACCCCGGCGACCAGTTCCACCGACCGGCGCCAGCGTTTGGCCAGTGACAGGCCGAGCGAGACGACCGCGGCGATCGGCGCGAAAAACGGCTGCTTGTGGCCGAGGGGACCGATGGCGATCCACCAGGCGACACCCGCGGCCACCGCACACTGGGTGATCGGGACCGCCGACAGCCACAGCCGCCGCACCCGCAGCGCCACCGGGGCGGGCAGGGCGTCGATGCGCCGCCTGATTCCGCGGCGCAGCCGGTGGGACCTAGAGGCCGAGTTCGGTGACGGCGTTGGGGTCGCTGTCATTGAGCAGGTCCAGGCACCGCAGATATTCGTTCTCTTCACCGATGGCGGCCGCGGCCCGGGCAAGGGCGCCCACACACCGCAGGAATCCCTGGTTCTGCTCGTGCGACCACGGCACCGGCCCGAATCCCTTCCAGCCGTGCCTGCGCAGCTGGTCCAGGCCCCGGTGGTAGCCGGTGCGCGCATACGCGTACGCCTCGATGACTCTCGTGACGTCCGCACTCGTGACACCGGCATCGGGATCCGGTTTCGGGGTGCCGGTGGCGATGCCGGCCTGGTCGAGCGCCTTTTCGGCGAGATAGGCCCAGGCGATCGACGCGGTCGGGTGCCCGGCGGCCACCGCTGCCGGTTCCGCGCCGTTGAGCAGGTCGGACTCGGCGTCGTCGTCGCCCGTGAGCAGCGTCGGTTGCGGGCCCAGCAGGTCTCCGAAAGAGGTCATCCACCCATTCAAGCAGGTATCCGGACCACTGCCGCGTCGTCCACGCCAACTATCCTGACGGTGTTCGCTAGTCTGAGGGACGATCATGCGGCGGTGCGCGGTGAAAGTCCGTGCGCGCTTGACCCGACTGTTCCAAGCGGACCTGAGCCCTACGGTGGTGAATCCCAGATATGCCCGGCCCCGACGGAGGCGACCGCAGCTACGCCGACAAGCGTAAAGAAATTATCGGTAAGGCGATCTCAGCATGGAATAAGCGCCGTAACCCAGGGGCGACCGGGCCCGCGTGGGCACCGCGCCGACCACAGGCTGGACGTCTGCAGACCCGGCCGGATCCGGCTTCGCTCACATCCGGTTCCCCCGTACCCGGTTCCCCCGTTCCGGAAACCACCACACCGCAGGCCCCGGCCGGTGGCGTCGGCGGACCGGACCGGCCGGTGACGACCAAGCCGTTCGCCTCCTCGACCGCGGAGTTGCCGGCGCAGGACCCGGCCACCCCCGGATCACCAGCGGCAGACCCCTCATCAGTCCGGACCGAACCCGATGGTCCGGACGCCGCGCAGGAGGCCCCGACCCAACCGGTTCCGGCCGCCGCGCACCTCATCCCCGCCAACAGCACCGGCCCCGATACGCGGCCGGGTTCCGGAGAGAACGTGACACACACCGAAGATCCCGCCGACTCCGACGCGGAGAAGTCGCCCGCCACGCCCAGCCGCAAGCCGTCCGGTGGCGTCGGCATCAA